>JANYBR010000019.1 GCA_025360685.1 Pseudomonadota bacterium | reverse complement strand
AACGGCGAACGCGTTTCGCGGGCGTGGCGCACGGCCTCGACCACCTCAGATTCGCTGGCAGCTGCGACTTCGCTCATGCGCTCAGAATCGCGGCAGGTTCGCGAAGGGAAGCCGCCCGTCCTTCACATGCATGTGTCCTTGTTCGACGCAGGCCGACAGGACCGGAAAGACTTTTCCCGGATTGAGCAGGCCGCCGCTGTCGAACGCGCATTTCAGCCGCTGCTGCTGGGCCAGGTCGGCCTCTGTGAACATAGCCGGCATGAGATCGGATTTTTCCACGCCCACGCCATGCTCGCCGGTGAGCACGCCGCCCACTTCGACGCAGAGCCGCAGGATCGCCGCGCCAAACGCTTCCGCACGCGCCAGCTCGTCGCCCTTCATCTGGTCGAAGATGATGAGCGGATGCAGGTTTCCATCGCCGGCGTGAAACACATTGCAGAAGCCGAGGCGATATTCCTTCGCCATCTCGCTCATGCGAGCCAGAACTTTGGGCAAAGCCTTGCGCGGAATTGTGCCGTCCATGCACAGCATATCGGGAGCCAGCCTACCCATGGCTGGAAACGCGGCCTTGCGTCCGGCCCATAGCCGCGCACGGCTGGATTCGCCGGTCGCCTCGCGGACGGTGGCGCCGTTCCTGCGCGCGATGTCGCCGATCCGGCCGATCGCGTCGTCGACTTCAGCCTGGATGCCGTCAGAGTCGATGATCAACACGCCTTCGGCATCGCGCGGATAGCCAGACGCGGAGTGCGCCTCAACGGCTTCGACGCAGCGCTTGTCCATGAACTCCATCGCGGCGGGAACAATACCGGCGGCAATGATGTCGGCGACGCATTGTCCGGCATCCGGCACCGATTTGAACGCCGCCAGCAAGGTGCGCGTCACGGGCGCGTCGGGCAGAAGACGCAGGGTCGCCTCGACCACGATGCCGAGCAGGCCTTCCGAGCCGGCGACAATTCCCAACAGATCGAACCCGCGAGCGCCGGGCGCCTTGCTGCCCAGAATAACGCGCTCGCCGCCCGCCAGCGCAATCTCGACGCCGAGGAGGTTGTTGGTCGTCAGACCATATTTCAGGCAATGCAGACCGCCCGAATTTTCCGCCACATTACCGCCGATGGTGCAGGCGATCTGGCTCGACGGGTCGGGCGCGTAATAAAATCCGGCGCCCTCCACGGCGCGCGTGATGGCGAGATTTGTCACGCCCGGCTCGGCCACGACGCAGCGATTCTCCAGATCGATCTCCAGAATCCGATTCATGCGCGTCAAGCTGAGCAGGATTCCATCCGCCCTCGGAAGAGCGCCGCCCGAAAGCGACGTTCCCGCGCCGCGCGGCACGATCGGGATGTTGTGGGCGGCAGCGAACTCGAGCACCGCCGACACTTCGTCTTTGCTGCGCGGCAGGACGCAGGCCAGCGGTTTTTGGCGGTAGGCCGTCAGCGCGTCGCCGTCGAAGGCAGCGAGTCCTGCTGAGTCTCCGACGACGCCGTCCGGCACGAGTGCCCGCAGCGCGGCGATGATGTCCGCGCCGTGCGCGACGATGTTGGTATTGGGCTCCGGAAGCTTCACGCGCGCGCCTGGTTCAGAAACGCACGCACGCTAGCACAGGCTCAGGTCAGCCCTGGCGCGCCTTGAAGCGCGGATTCTTCTTGTTGATAACGTAGACGCGGCCCTTACGGCGGACGACGCGGCAATCCTTGTCGCGCTTCTTGAGCGAGCGCAGAGAGTTCCGAACTTTCATGACCTTGGCCCTGTTTGGGCCGTTTGGCCCCGCAAAGAGGCGCGGAAGCTATGCGGCGCCCCCCCCGAGTGTCAACCGTGCGAAAACCGCTCTTTTGCGCCATTTTTCGCGCCGCCCGGCCCGTGCTATTGCTTGGCAGTGACGCAAAATCAAGAATAACTGGGGCAATTTCCGTAGATGCTTTTCCTCGTAAGGGCCACCCTGCGCCCAGCACTTCTGTTGACCTTGGCGCTGGCTGCCACCGGCGTGGCTGCCACTCCGCGCGTGGCGCACCACCACCACCATCACCATCACATTCATCGACCTCCGGCCGATCCGCAGGATGCGCTGTTCGACCAGTTCGTGAAGGACTTTCGCGTTACCGCGCTGGCTGCCGGGATTTCGCCGACCATCTACGACCACGCGATGAGCGGTATCCAGCGCAACGCGCATGTCGAGGAGTTGACGCAGGCGCAACCGGAATTCATCAAGCCAGTGTGGAACTATCTCGACAGCTCGGCATCACCGCGGCGTGTCAGCGACGGCCAAGAGGAACTAGCAGACCATGCCGCAACCCTCGCCAGTCTCGAAGCCAAGTACGGCGTGCCGCGCGAGATCCTGGTCTCGATCTGGGGCAATGAAACCAATTATGGCCGTGATTCGGGCGGCTTCAATATTTTCGAGGCGCTTGCGACCTTGGCCTATGACGGGGCGCGTACCGATTTCGGCCGCAGGGAATTGCTCGCCGCACTGAAGATGGTGCAGCAGGAAAATCTCAATCCACGGAACCTGCCTTCATCCTGGGCGGGTGCCTTCGGTCAGTTGCAGATGATCCCATCCACATTCCTGAAGAGCGCGGTCGACGGCGACGGCGACGGCAAACGCGATCTTTGGCACTCTTCGGCCGACGCGCTCGCCTCGGCGGCAGCGGAACTGTCGGCCGACGGCTGGCAGCGCGGCCATGTCTGGGGAATTGAGGTGCAATTGCCCGCCACATTCGCCTTCGAGATGGCGGATGGCGACACCTTGAAACCCATAGATGACTGGTCAAAGCTCGGCGTGCGCGCTTCAGACGGGACGCCGCTTCCCGCCAACGGCGAGATCGCATCGATCTATGTGCCCGCCGGCAGGCGCGGCCCAGCATTCATGGCGTTCTCGAATTTCAAAGTTGTCCTCAAATACAACAATGCCGTCTCCTACGCCCTCGCAGTTTGCACCTTGGCCGATCTGATCGTCGGGCGGCCCGGCATCATGGGAAGCTGGCCACGTGAAGAGTTGCCACTGTCACGCGACGAACGCCTGGCATTCCAGAACGCGCTGGTGCGGCTGGGCTATTCGCCCGGCAAGATCGACGGCGTGCTCGGTCATGACGTGAAAGCCGCGTTGCGTCAGTATCAAAGGACGCGCGGCATACCGGCCGATGGCTTCCCGACGTTGGGGTTGCTTGCATCCATGCTGACCGAGGTCAGGCAGAAAGGCCCTTAGGCGTTCGCGACCGGGGTCTCGGCGGACTCTTCCAGCACTTCGGGATCGGTCTCGATGATGCCGGCATTGCGCAACGTCGGCGACAGCCACAGGTAGACGACGAGACCGACCAGCAGCACGCCCATGAAGATATAGGGAATGAAAGGCGACCATTCATACATGTAGCCGATCAGCGGACCGGCGATGAAACCCATCGCGCTGGCGCCGCCGATGATCCCGGCGACAGCGCCCTGTTCGTGCGGCGCCACGGAAAGCGACGCGCCGGACGTGAATCCCGGACGCGCCATGCCGAAGCCCAGGCCCGACAGCGCCAGCCCTACGACCAGAGGTCCGAACTGGCCCGAGAGCAGGAAAATTGCGCTGCAGCCGAGTGCGGCGCCCAGACCCCAGTTCGTCATGGCACGCGCGGAGATGTGTACGCGCTGGATGAGCACGAGCTGGGCGAACAGGGCGGCCATTGACGACGACATCTGGCCGATCATGTTGAACTGCGCCGCTGCCTCCGGCTTCACATGCAGCACGTCCATGAAGAAAAAGCCCATGGTCTGGATAGGCACCGTGCTGGCGGTGGAAAGTCCGATGGCAAAGATGACGAACGGCAGGATGCGCCGGTCATACCACTTCAGGTTCGATTTCAACGGCTCGCGCGCCTTGGGCGGGGTGCGCTCCGGCAGCAGGAACCAAATCGTCGCGGCACTGGCGAGTGCGAGTACGGAAATGAAGTAGAACGGCGCCAGCAATCCGATGACCGCAAAAAGGCTCGCGATGGCGGGACCGACAGCCGTCCCCAATCCAAATGCCGAACCAACCGTGGCGACGCCCTGCATGCGCTCGGCAGGCGTCGTGCGGTCGGCGACATAGGCCTGGCTGGCTGGCTGCGTGCCGGACCCGAGCAAACCATAGATCGAGCGGGTGGCGACCATCAGCGGAAAAATCGCGAAGGCGGGAATCCAATGCTGCAGGCCGCCGAGCATCACGCTGGCGAACAGCGCGAAAGACGCGGCAAACGCCAACAGACCCAGCAGCATCACCGGCTTGCGGCCCCAGTGATCGCTCTTCTTGCCCCAATAGGTTGACGTGACGACCCACACCGCCGCCGACACGGCGAACACGCTGGTCGTTTGCACGGCCGAGAGTCCAAGCTGGCGAGACAGCGGCGGCAGGATGTTGAAGAGCACGGTCTGGCCCGCTCCCATGCACACCAGGCTGACGAACAGGATGCCGAAGGCGCGGCGGCGCTCGGCCGGCGTCGTCAGGCGCGCAAAATCGTGCGCGATGGCAATCTCTTCACGCAGGGTCTGTGCGTGTCGTTCCGCTTCGGGATCGGGGGCTTTGTGGGCTGACATCTTGCGTTCTTCCCACATCAATCCGGCGACTGCGTCAAGACGCAATGCGCGCAGAGCTTGCTTGCGCTAACCTGTCACGGCCGTTTTGGGGGAAGTCACGCATGCCGGTCGGCCGCATCATTCTTCTGGTACTCGAAGTGTCCGACCTTGAGCGCTCCGTGCACTTCTATCGCGACCTTCTGGGTGTGCCATTGCGCCGCGATCTCGATCATGGTGGTACGGACCGCTGGATCTCCGGCGACCATGCGGCGCACTCCTGGCACGAATCCTTCTTCCACTTCGCACTCTACAAGAGCAAGGGTGTGGTGACGCGCGATGTTCAGCTTGGCTTTCCGATTGGCGATCTCGATGAGGCCCACGCCCGTCTAAAAGCGGCAGGGGTCCCGATCGACCTTGATCCGCGCGACGAGCCCTGGGGCCGCACGGCGCGCTATCGCGATCCCGACGGCAATTCGGTGTCACTCACGCAAATCGAGCGCGACTGACTATTTCGACTTCTTGAAGCGGACCAGAGCGGTGTCGCTGCGGCCCTGCGCGTCCACCACCGTAATCCGCCCGACGCCCTCGCCGTCCGGCGTGTAGAGCACCGGCTGGAAGCGATCGAAATTGCCGAGCAGCTGTCCGTTCACAAGCCAGGTCAGCGGCTCGCGTCCGCCGTCGGCCTTGAGCACGATGCTCTGGTCCTTCGCGCTCACGGCCGGAAGCGGCACGACCGTGCCGTTTGGCGGAAAAGCGATCGTCGGCGGCGGCACGACGGCTTGCTGCGGCGGCGCCGGTGCGGTTTGGCGACGGAAGATGCGCATCGAAGGCGGCAGCTGATCGGTGGCGTTGGTGACCAGCGCGCCCGTGGGCGGCGGAGTGTCGGCATGAACATCGTTGGGCAGTAGTTCAAAGGTCTTCAGCAGGATCGGCGCTGCGGAGTCGCGGCCGACATGGCCGGGACGGGGCGAGCCGTCCGCCTGTCCCACCCAGACGCCCACAGTATAGTCGTTGGAAAAACCGACCGACCACGCATCGCGATAGCCGTAGGAGGTCCCGGTCTTGAACGCGATGGCACGCTGGCGCATCAGGCCCTGGCCCATTGCCCAGCCATCGGGCAGCGCCACGCCGCGCAGGATCTGTTTCAGATAAAAGGCGGCCAC
>JANYBR010000516.1 GCA_025360685.1 Pseudomonadota bacterium | reverse complement strand
GATCCGCGTCGGCGGCTCGACCGAGGTTGAGGTGAAGGAGAGGAAGGATCGCGTCGACGACGCCATGCACGCGACGAAGGCCGCGGTGGAAGAGGGGATCGTTGTCGGCGGCGGCGTCGCGCTGTTGCGCGCCAAGGCCGCGATTGGCAAGCTCAGCGATGAAAATGCCGATGTGCAGTCTGGAATCAACATCGTGCTTAAAGCGCTTGAGGCTCCGATCCGCCAGATCGTCGAAAATGCGGGCGTCGAGGGTTCGATCGTCGTTGGCAAGATCCTCGAAAACAAGTCGCAGACCTACGGGTTCGACGCCCAGACCGAGCAATATGTCGACATGCTCGGCGCCGGCATCGTCGATCCGGCGAAGGTCGTGAGAGTTGCGCTTCAGGACGCGGCCTCGATCGCCGGTCTTATGATCACCACCGAGGCGATGGTCACCGACAGACCGAAGAAAGATGCTCCGGCTATGCCCGGTGGTGGGGGCATGGGCGGCGGCATGGGCGGGATGGACTATTGATCGCCTGAAATGAGAATACGGGAAGACGGCAATGCGCCGTCTTCCCTATCTGTCGCGCAGGCGCAGCGCTCGTCCCGCCCGTCAGCAGGATGATCGATTATTGGACGACGCTCTCAGCAAGTGCCGAGCCGCCCTGGAGGATTGAGCAGATCAAGGAACCCTGCGGATGAGATTGCTGTGCCACGGCGAACGTGTTGGCCCCGACAAACTGAGCGACCCTCTGGTGTCCGTTTGCAAGCCTATTGTCGTGTGAAATCGCTACGTTTCAAAGCAAGCCCATCTGCCGCGATCGTGAGGGCGCGGCTGGAGGAAGTGCTGGATTGGACGATCGCCAGCGACATCTGGGCGGAGAACGCCTTCCGTTCGGCGAAGAACGAGGCGATGCTCGCACCGCGCGGGCTCGCGTCGCGCACCATCGCAAGAAGCCGACGGGTCGACCTATACCAAGCGAATGCGGGTCGGCCAGGCGCAGAAATCGACAGTTCGCGGCGCAGTCGAGCACGTCTTCGCGCATCAGTAGGGCTCGATGGGGCATTGTCACGTTGTCGGACGAAGAGCACGAAAAGCCTACGTCTCGTGTCTATTCAGGCGGTCGCAACTGCCGCCCGCCACGTGTTCATCGCCCAGCACGAAAGCTTCGATGCGTTCGGGCTGATAGGAGGTGGCGCTGGACGCTGAAGGTATTGTAGACGGCGGACGCGGATCGAGCGGCGGCTCCGGGACAAGTACGCGGATTTCGGAGCAACACTGGCGGCCGAGAAGCTCGGCGAGCTGGATGGGATCGCGGTGTCGCGCGAGACGGTTCGCCGATTGCAGATCGCGCTTGGCCTTGCGCGGGCCAAGGGCTCGCCGGCGCCTCGTCGCCCACTCGCTGACCACGCGCGGTCCAGAGTCGGCTCCCTTGCGATGACCATCGGCCCACTGGGCGTCGAGCCACCGCAAATAAGCATCCAGCGTGCTGAGCCGGACCCGGAAGACAATAGGATGGCGTGACCCTTCATTCTCGTCCATATTGTGAACAGCTGGCGCGGGTTCGATAAGTGCGGCTCACGATGTTGGCTGATTTCAAAGGGAGACGACAATGGCAACGGCAGTGGATATGGTTCGCGGAATTCGACGCGCGGCTTCTGTCGCGGCGCTAGCCAGTATATTCGGCTTGGGAGCCGCAGGACTGGCGGCTGCCAATGCCGCCGACGTTTACCATCCTGCTGCGGCAGAAGGCGGCACGGATGTTCCAGCGGCCAAAGTAACGTTCGGTATGCGACCCTACGCTGACAATACCTTCTATATTATCGGGATGAAGAAGGGATGGTTCAAAGATGTCGGAATTACAATTCTTCCCGAACCGGAAGGATTAAAAGTCACCGATACCAATGTTGTAGCGCTTTTGCTCAACGGCCAAGTAGATATGTCAAGCGAGTTTTGCCCATTGATTCTGTCAACTTACAAGTCCTCCAACAAACTCAAATGCGTCGCGTTCACCGATAACTTTCTTGGTGAGGCAATTGTAGCCAATCCAAAATTGAAGCTGAAGTCTTTTAAAGATTACATCAAAGAAGGCAAATCGTTCGACGAAGCCATAAAGGCAACGATAGCCCCGTTGCAGGGCAAGACCCTTGTAGGGGCTCCTGAACTCAGTGATCGTCCGTTCGAAGAGGCAGTGGCGAAGTTTGCCGGCGTGACTTGGCAGCTCCAAGTCCTTGACGACTCCAAGTCTCTTGTTCTTGCCAAGGGCGACCGCGTAGATTTCGTCAATCCGGAAGGTGCTCCGATTGTCTTCACTCTGATGCAGGCCGGCTGGACAGATCTCATCGATATCGGCGACCTTTTTAACTACGGGCCCGGCGGCCTGGATTCACCGATTGAACACTTGGTCGCCAACGTAGGCATCGCCAGCAATTCCGATTTTGTTAGCAAAAACCAAAACACTGTCCTCAGATTCCTTTCGGTCGTTTGGCGGACGATCGACGCTGTCGCGAAGGACCCTTCGCTTCACGAGTTGCAAGCGCCATACCTGAACAGCGTCGCAGGCACGAGTCTTGACGCGAAAGGCGTCGCCAGCACGATCAAGATCCTCGATCCGCTGACATCCTTTGACGGCGATTCTGTCTTTTACTCCGATGAGAAGACAGTTCTCTTCTACAAAAATGCCTGGACTGCTATCATCGACGATTACGTCGCACACGGTATCATACCAAAAGACGCGGTGACCGCCGACGACATCATCTGGGGAGCGGCTATCTGGCATCAGATGAAGGATTACCAAGCCAAGACGGACGTCTTGCTTAAGAGCTTCGAAGGTAGGGACCTCAGCGCCGACAAGAAAGACTTGGTCGCCAAGGCCAAGCAATATTACGAGTGGTTTGATTTCCTCGATGCGTATCGCTTGGCGATGGCGGCCTCCGCCTGAGCAGCACTCGAGAAAAATGTGGGCGGATGGGATATTGGTAGACCTCAACGTCACACCGATGGCTCTTGGAGCCCCGACGATGGGTCGTAAAAGCCGTCGTCGGGGAATCCTGCGCATCGATCCCGTCGGCATCTTCGGCGTCTTCCTCCTCATAATGATTTGGCAAGCGCTTACGCTGGCTCTTCCGCCCTCTTCTCTGCCGACTCCATCGAGCGTGGTGGCTCGGATCGGCCGTGATTTCATCAGAGCGGAAGAACTCAGCTTCTATGGCTTGGCCGATACAGGGCTTCTTAACAGCATGATCTACACGGCGACCAACGTAATGATTGCAGTCGCCCTGGGAAGTCTCGTCGGGACCATAGCCGGCTTTGTGACGGCTCGTTTTCACAATGTCCGCGCAATTCTTGACCCCATTGTCATGACAATGGGAACAATCCCCATTCTGGTTCTCGCGCCTTTCTTCCTGATCTGGTTCGGCGTCGAGCGGATGAGTGCGGTTCTCCTAGTCGTACTCTATGTCGCGGTTATTCTGTACATTTTTGCGCAGCGGGCGGCGGACAATCTCGATCCGGTCTACGAGGAATACGCCTACACATTGGGTGCCAGTTCGAAGCGGATCGTGTGGGACATCTTGATTCCAGGCACAGTTCCACAGGTCCTCGGCGGCATCCGCATTGCACTCGCCGGCGCTTGGGGCCTGGAAGCGATTGCTGAGCTTCTCGGGGCGCAATACGGGATCGGCAAGATCATTCAGGTGCTTGCCGGCGCCACGGATGTTCAAGGGATTTTTGCGGCGCTGATAGTGCTCGGCCTCGTCGCGGTTATTTCAGATGGGCTTGCCGCTCTTGTATTCGCTCATGTGGCCGCATGGAGCGCGGCGGCTCGGCCTGGTGGGAATTAGTCGCCGATGAGATTGGAAAATGGAATCGCGATCAAGGCATCGCAACTGTCGCAGAGTTTCCGCCGCGCCGACGGGCAATTGGTTGATGCGCTATCGTCTGTCAACTTTGAAGTACTAAAGGGCCAGTTCGTGTGCCTCATCGGCCCCTCTGGTTGCGGCAAGACTACCCTCCTACAAATCATCGCCGGTTTGTTGCTGCCTTCATCAGGAATCCTTGAAGTCGGAAATCAAGTGGTGACCCGGCCGAGCCCGGAACGCGGAATGGTCTTCCAGAAGGACAGCGTGTTCCCCTGGATGCGGGTCATCAACAATGTCGAATACGGTCTTGCATGCCGCGGCGTTGGGTCTGGCGAGCGGCGGGCGATTGCGGAGCATTATCTTGAGCGGGTCGGCCTCGCCCACGTCGCGCGCGCCTGGCCACGAGAGCTGTCAGGTGGCATGCTGAAACGTGTCGCGGTCGCGACCGTCTTCGCTAATGGCGCAAGTGTACTTCTCCTCGATGAGCCTTTCGGCGCGCTAGATTACGTCACCAAACGGCATCTCCACAACGTCTTGCTCACACTTTGGGCCGAAACTGGCCGAAACAAACCGCGCACCGTCCTCTTCGTTACCCATGACGTTGACGAGGCGCTTATTCTCGCCGATCGCATCTTGGTCTTTCACACCGGCCGGATCGTCGACGACCTTGCTCTCGTCGCCCCTCGGCCGCGGACGACCGATACGCTCCTTATGCCGCAAATGGTGCAAAACAAGCACCTGTTACTCGCCCATCTCGGACTCGAGACGAAGCAAGCGGGCACCGGTGCCACGAGTTCGATCGTTAGGGCTGCGAATGACTGAAGTTCGAGCCTTTTTCCGTCGACATGGCGTGTCAATCATTGTGCTGGGCGTCATGGCGGCGATCTGGCAGATTCTCTCGCTGCTCTACACAACGGAGGCGGTCCCGGGCGAGCCGATGATTCCCGGCTGGCAGGTGGTCTTCACGCGCACTTTGATCTCGCTGTCGGACTATTGGCAGGGCGGTCTTGGCGTGCCCTCTGTAGCGGAAGGAGCTCCGCCGAGCTACACGGCCGCATTGCTCGCCATCGTCAGCAACTCACTTGACACGATGGTGCGGCTCTATCTCGGTCTTCTGATCGGCGGATTGGTGGGGACGTTTCTGGGACTCGCGGTGTCTTGGTCGAAATGGTCGCGACGCACCGTCGAGCTGCCGCTGCAGTTCATTCGCACACTGCCGCTCCTCGCCATGGTGCCGCTGTTTCAGCTTTGGTTCGGCATCTATTTCGCGGGAAAGGTGGCGTTCGTCGCCTATGGCGTAGGTGTTATTTTCTTCGCTGGCGTGGTCAACGCCGTGAAGAACGTCCCGCAGGTCTATATCGACAACGCCCGAACGCAAGGAGCCAACCGGGTCCAACTTTACCTCACCATTATCCTGCCCTCGATCTTCCCGGAGTTGCGCGCTACAATCCTACTCAGCCTCGGCACGGCTTGGGGCGCAGTGCTGGGCGCTGAGTATCTCGGCGCTCAGTCCGGGCTTGGATACATCATTGTCTATTCCGAAGCGTTCGCCTATTTGGACCGCATGTTCGTAGTGGCCCTTTTATTCGTGTTTTACGCCTCGATCAGCTATGCGATCTTCAACCGACTTTCCTTGAAACTTCTGCAATGGATGCCGCGCGTCGGCCGCGTGATCGTCGTGGGATGAGCCGTGCAAAGCCAAACCCTTACGCCTCATGTTGCCGCTCTCTCTGGCGTGCTCGCCATCGCCGCCGATGTAAGCGCGCATAGGATCTCCGCCTTGGGAGTGGCCGAAGCGGCGCTCGCACGGATCGCGGCGAAGAACCCAGACCTCAACGCGATCATCGAAACCAATGTCGCCGCGTCGCGCGCCGACGCGGAGGAGATCGATCGGAGGGTCACTGCTGGCGAGCGCATGCCTCTCGCCGGGGTCCCCGTAGCAATCAAGGATAACATTTGGGTCGCTGGACATCGGGTGACGCAAGGTTCGGCACTTTTCGCCAACTTCCATCCGCCGGAGGACGCGATCGCCGTAGCGAGGCTGAAACGGGCCGGCGCCGTAGTGATTGGGATGGCGAACACCTCCGAATTCGCGGCTAAGGGGCTGACCACCAACCGACTTTACGGGCCAACCTGTCATCCAATGGATCACAATCTGACGCCAGGAGGCTCTTCAGGCGGTCCCGTGGTGGCGGTGGCAGCCGGACTTGTTCCGCTCGCGATCGGAACGGACGCGGGTGGTTCGAGCCGACGGCCGGCCGCACATGTAGGCGTGACCGGGTTCAAGCCGTCCCTTGGCGCCGTTCCATACGGGCCGGGTTTTTCCGAGCCGTTCGTCGGTCTCTCGTGCATCTGTCCGATTGCCCAGACGGTCAAGGAAATCATCGCCGTCTTCGATGTCCTCGCCGCACCGGACCCACGTGATCCCGACTCGATCCAAGTTGCGCCGGCCGGTTGGATATCCGGTGAGCGCATTCGGATTGCCTACAGCCCGCGTTTCGGGCTCTCGACGCCGGTGGACGACGACGTCGCGGAAGCGGTCGAAAGAGCGATCGAACAGCTGATAGTCGTCGGATTCGAGGTTGTGCGAAAGGATCCAATCTGGCCGTCCGCCGCGATCGAGACGGCACTGATGCCCCTCCAATACGCAGGTCTCGCTGCAATCCATGGCGAGGCGTTTCGGCGCGATCCGGGCGTCTTCGACTCTGACATCGCCGCTCAGATAGAACGTGGTCTCGGCATTTCAGGAGCGGAAGTGGCGAGTGCCTGGATGCTCAGCTCTGCGATCGCCCGATCGGTAGCCGCGTACTTCACGGAGTTTCATTTTGATCTGCTGATCGGTCCCACAACGCCATGCGTGGCGTGGCCGCTCGAACGGTTGGGGCCGGAGCGAATTGGCGGGGTTTTCGTCCCGCCGCGTGGGCATGCGGTCTTCACCCCATTCTTCAATCACGCCAAAGTGCCCGCTCTGTCGATACCTTGCGGTTCAGGGCGGGATGGCCTGCCAGTGGGTCTGCAGATCGTCGCGGCGCGAGGAAATGACCGTCGCTTGCTGGCCTTTGCCTCCCGCGCCGAGTCGATCATTCTCGGCGACTCAGATTCAACACGGCGCTGATAAACCGACGCAGCGCCGGTTATCGCAACTCGGCAGAATCGCGCAGGATGCCATGCAAATTCTTCTACTAAATCCTAACACGAGCATCGGGATAACCGACCGCATGGTTGCCGTCGCCAAGCGCTTTGCGTCGCCTTCCACTGAAATCGTTGCTCGGACTGCGCCACGCGGGGTGCCTTACATTGCCACTCGCGCCGAGGCCCTCATTGCCGGTGCGATCGCGCTTGAGATGTTTGCGGAGCACGGACACGACGCCGATGTAGTGATTGTTGGAGCCTTCGGCGATCCCGGCCTTGGTGGATTGCGCGAGCTTGCCTCTGTGCCGGTAATTGGCCTCGCCGAAGCCGCCATGCTCACCGCCTGCATGCTCGGTCGCCGGTTCTCGATCGTCACCTTCGCTCAAGTCCTTGGCCCGTGGTATGAGGAATGCGTGGAGTATCACGGCTTGACATCACGTTTGGCAGCCATGCGGCTGGTCAGTGCGCCTTTCCAGGAGCTCACGAACGTGCAGTACGAGCTCGGTGAAGCCATCGTCGAAATCGCCAACCGTACAGGAGCCGAGGATAAGGCGGATGTGGTAATCCTCGCTGGAGCTCCGCTGGCGGGTCTCGCGGAGCAGATCCGCGACCGCGTCCTTCTGCCGCTGGTAGACGGTGTCGCGGCGGCTGTGTGCCAAGCCGAGACACTGGTCGCCCTGCGCCCGCGGAAGGCGGCGGTGGGCAGCTACCGCCGACCGGATCCAAAGCTGTCGCAGGGCTTGTCTGAGGCCCTGTCGAGCCTGCTTTCAGGGCGGATCGCGAATTAAAATCTGGACGACCCAAAACCTGAATTGGATTACACGATGAGAGCCCTCGATACTGTGGTAAGACGTGGGCGAAAAGCGACCGCTTCTGACGCTTTCGTCATCGTCGCGATTGGTGTGGCGTTGGGCCGCGCCGAAGAGGTAAATGATGCCGCGAGCGACTGGTGTATCTGGGTAAGGCGCACGACCAGATTACCGTCCCGATCATCGATCTGGTCGCGGCGCTGGTGAAGGAGGATGAGCCGCTGGTCTCGCTGTGCCGTATAAGGCCTCTGGCCGGCTCGTTCCAACGGCGCGTGGCCAAATCGACAACGTGTCTGGCCGCGAGGCGTGCCCCACGGACGGAGCGTCGCGAATGAATTACGATATTAAGACCGAATCGACACCGGCTGAGACTGGGTGTGTGGTGCTCGCTGGAAGGACCTATGAAGTCATCCGCAATTGGGCACCGTTGCCTGACTCGATACCACCCGCACGGATCAGCACAATCGCGGTCGATAGCGCCGGTCGGCTTTATGTGCTGCGCCGGGGCGGCAACCCGCCGGTAGTGGTCTTTTCGCCAACCGGCGAGTATCTGGCGAGCTTCGGCGATGGACTCGTTTTCGATGCCCACGGGATTTCCATTGATGCCGCCGACCGGGTCTTTGTAGTGGATCGCGATGCGCACCAAGTGATTTGCTTTTCGCGCCAAAGGGAGGTTCTCTTTACACTGGGCGATCGGCACCAACCGCACTGGGGGGCGCCGTTCAACCACCCCACCGACGTCGCAGTGGCTCCGGATGGCGAAATTTATGTCGCCGACGGCTACGGCAATGGTCGCGTCCATACCTTCACATCGGCGGGCGTTCCTCGATTGAGCTTTGGCAGCATCGGGCATGGCGCCGGCCAATTCATGACGCCACATGCGCTGCTGATCGACGGGCAAGATCGGGTCGTCGTCGTTGATCGCGAGAATAACCGCGTCCAGCTCTTCGATCGCAACGGAGGCTGGCTCGGGCAGTATGACGGCCTTTGCCGGCCAATGGATCTCCTAGAACGCGAAGACGGCGTACTGCTCGTCACCGATATCGTGCCTAGCGTAAGTGCTTACGCAACGGATAGTGTCCGCCTCGGCCGCTCACGGCCCTCCCTCAATGGCGCGCACGGGATCGCCGGCGATCGGGCCGGAAACATCTATCTCGCGGAGATCGACCCGAATGCGATCACGCGTTTGCGACCTTCCTGACTAAGGAAGCTACGAGGAATCCAAATTTGCTTTGGTACGATCGTGTGGGGCGGCATGTCAGGGCTCTGAACTTAAGCGCTCGACGGAGACCGGTTTTTCGCGATGACGGTAGGTGGTCGCCCGTGAAGAAAGCCGATTCTGTCTTGCGGTTTTTTTGATCATTCGGCCTTGTTCAGGCGGCGATGGATATTCTTCTTGAATTGAGGGTTGCGAGGACGAGCGCCAGCAAGGCGCGCCAAATTCGTCTTAGCCAGGCGATGAGCCTGCGGAAGTTATAGCCTGCGGCGGCAAGGACCGCATTG
>JANYBR010000487.1 GCA_025360685.1 Pseudomonadota bacterium | reverse complement strand
TCGATTGGTTCGCCGGCGGCGATACCAATGCGAACCTGAAGCGGTAGATCGGGGCGCGACGCGCGATGCGCTGCCAAATCTTGCTGAATCTTGATGCCACAACGAGTTGCCGAGGCGGCCGAAAAGAAAGCTGCCATGATGCCGTCACCGGTATGTTTCACTTCGCGCCCACCCAGACCAAAGAGCGCATCACGCACGATCCGATCATGGACCTCGAGAATCGCCATTGCCCCGTCGTCACCTTGGTGCTGCGTCAGGCCTGTCGAGTCGACGATGTCAGTGAACAGCACGGTGCGCGTGCCCGGATCGAGTTCGCCACTTCCCGGCGCACGCACCGCACCGCCCTCATCGATTTCGGACGCGCCCATGAACGCTTCCGCGACGTCTGGTGTCACCTCCATGATCTTCGAGGCGATCATGCCGTGGGCCTCGCGATGTACTGCAATCGCGGCTTCGGCGTTCGGCGCAGTGCACAGGCAAAAGCCTTTGCCATTCTTCAGGTTGAGCCAGTATTTGAGATACTCGACCCCGTGCTTGGTCTGAGCTTGCATGTCGAGGTGATGGCCCTGCGCTAAGTCCGCGGCGGTCGTGCCTGGCGGGAGCTCATGGATGTCAATATAGGTCGGCATCGGTCACCGTTTTAAAGAAGCAAAACCGTGCAATCTCTATGACTGTCCTAAGGATCTTTGTGCCCGCAACGTTGACACTAATGGATTGCGATTGCGCTTTCCACACCCCTTCTGGAACTCGCCGGCGGGCGTCAGGGAAGTTGGGCCTTTAGGCTCAGGAACGGCGAACAAGACTGTGCAGACTTCATATGTCGCGGAGGAAAGAGACCGTTTGTTTGACGAATGTCCGCATTATGTCGGAAGCGGTCCCAGAGCGGCGCGCTGACGGCTGCGAAGTGGAAGCTGTCCGGCGCCACGCCGGCGGCCGATGGGCCTTGTCCCAGGACCCGCGCGATAAAAACGCCTGCGGCCCGCGCCTTGTGCGCGGCATGGCA
Source organism: Pseudomonadota bacterium (assembly GCA_025360685.1). Classification (GTDB taxonomy): domain Bacteria; phylum Pseudomonadota; class Alphaproteobacteria; order Micropepsales; family Micropepsaceae; genus Rhizomicrobium. The sequence continues at coordinate 5,344 of JANYBR010000487.1, read as the reverse complement.
CAGAATTTTCAGTAGCGCGTGGCGGCTGGATGCGGTTGCGAATTCCGCCTAAGGTCGCACCGTGCGTAAGCAGCGAGAGGTTGGCATGAGCTGGGGATATCGCAGGCGAAACGGATGGGTCGGCGCGGCCGTGCTCATCGCGGTGGGCGTGATCGGACTGCTGGCCAATTTCGACATCATTTCCGCCGCGATGCTCGACCAGCTGTGGAAATTGTGGCCGGTGATTCCGCTGGCCATCGGCGTGAGCATTCTGTTCGGCCGCAACCGCTACATGGCCGAGCGCCCGCGCGAACCGGGACACGACTAGGCGGCGATCACAGTGCGTAGCTGTCGTTGGGGGACAGTATGACGAAGAGAGTAGCCAAGGCGCCGGCGCGGCGAATTTCGCCGTCCGATGCCGCCAAGCTGGTGCAATCGGGCATGTGGCTCGATTTCGCCGTGACGCTCAGCCAGCCGGACACTTTCGACAAGGCACTCGCGGCGCGCGCCGCCGAACTCGCCGATGTGAAGATCCGCTCCTGCCTGTCCGTCAAGCCGCGCGCCTTTCTCGAAGCCGATCCGGACGGCAAGCACTTCTATTCCTTCAACTGGCACTTCAGCGGCTATGACCGGCTGCAGCACGACGCCGGCCGCTGCAACTACATTCCGCTCAATCTGGGCGAGGTGCCGGACTATTACCGCCGCTTCATCGATCCCATCGACATCGTCGTGCTCAAGACCTGCCCGATCGACGAGAACGGCTTTTTCAATTTCGGTCCGACCAATGCCTGGCACCGCGCCATCATCGAGCGCGCCAAGATCCTGATCGTCGAAGAGACCCGTGGCTTTCCCTATGTCTTTGGCGAAGACAATGGCGTGCATGCGAGCGAGGTCGACTTCATCATCGAAGGCGATCACGCGCCTGCCGCGGAACTGCACAACCCGCCGCCGAGCGACGTCGACCATGCCGTGGCGCGGCAGATCGCCGGCGAGGTCGACGACGGTGCCTGCATCCAGATCGGCATCGGCGGCATGCCGAATGCGGTCTGCGCGCTGTTGCAGGAAAGCGGCGTCAAGGGCGTGGGCGTGCACACCGAAATGCTCACCGACGGCATCATCGACCTCTACAAGGCCGGTTGCGTCACGGGCGCGGGCAAGACATTGGACCCCGGCAAGGTCGTCTTCACCTTCGCGCTCGGCTCGGCGCGCCTGTACGCGGCGCTCGATCGCAATCGCGACATGCTGTGCTGCCCGGTCGAATACACCAACATGCCCAACATCATCATGCAGAACGACAACGCCGTTTCGATCAACAACACCACGCAGATCGACCTGCAGGGCCAGGCCGCCTCGGAGTCCGATGGTCACCGCCACATCAGCGGCACGGGTGGCCAGTTGCAGTTCGTGCGCGGCTCCTACGCGTCGCGCGGCGGCAAGTCGTTCATCTGCCTGTCGTCGACCTACGAGAAGAAGGGCGTGCGCAAAAGCCGGGTCGTGCTCGATCTCACACAGGGCAACATCGTCACCACGCCGCGCTCCGACATGATGTATGTGGTGACCGAGTACGGCATGGTGAACCTCAAGGGCAAATCGGTCGCCGAACGCGCCCGGGCGCTGATCGGGCTCGCCCATCCGGAGTTTCGCGCCGGCCTCGAGCGCGAGGCCTATGAGAACCGGCTGATCCCGCGCGGCGTCTCGTTCGGGTAACTCCATTTTCGTTCGCCAAAAACTAAATCTGAGCTGTCATCCCGGTCGAGCGCAGCGAGAGCCGGGACCCACCTAGCCACTGTCGCGATGGGTCCCGGCTCTGCGCGCTGCGCGCTTGGCCGGGATGACAACGAAATCGCGGAAGAATTCGGGGTCGCCAGGCTTTGCATTTTGCGCGCCCAACGTGACACATTCGGCTGTCCCTGAGTCCCAGCCATGTCCGCTCTGCTCTCCCTCTCCGGTATTTCCAAGCGTTTCGACAATGGCACGCAGGCGATTGCGCGGCTGGATTTCGCTGTCGCCGACGGTGAGTTCGTCGCTCTCGTCGGGCCGAGCGGCTGCGGCAAGTCCACGGCGCTGCGCATCATCGCGGGACTGCTGACGCCGGACTCCGGCGCGCTGACGTTTGCACACGAGAAACCGCAAGTGGGATTTGTGTTCCAGGAGCCGACCTTGATGCCGTGGGGCAGTGCGCTCGCCAATGTGCGCCTGCCGCTGGATCTGGCGCACATGAACCGCAGCGAGGCCAACGACCGCGCGGCCCGCGCGCTTCGCCGCGTGGGACTTGGCGGATTCGAGACCGCCTTTCCGCGCGAACTTTCCGGCGGAATGAAGATGCGCGTATCCATCGCGCGCGCCATGGCGGCGGAGCCGAAATTGCTCTTGATGGATGAACCGTTCGCGGCACTGGACGAGCTGACGCGCCAGGCGCTGAACGATGACCTGCTCAAGCTGTGGAAGGAAGACGCGCTGACCGTCGTCTTCGTCACGCACAGCGTCTACGAGAGCACCTATCTGTCTTCGCGCGTGGTGGTGATGACGCCACGTCCCGGCAAGGTGGCCGCCGACATCGCGCTGGCGCCGCCGCCGGCGCGCGACGAGAGCTACCGCCTGACGCCGCAGTTCACGCAGGATGCCGGCAGGGTTTCCGCCGCGCTGCGCGGAGCGATGGCGGCATGATTTGGGTCGCAAATCTCGCCGCACCCGCTCCATCTTCGCGTCGCTGCGATGGATCGAATTCTCCCGTACATGGGAGAGGTGGTCACCTCTTTCGCCGTTTGCGGTTGGCGGGTTTGCGGCGTTTGACGACGCGAAGCAGCGTCTCATTGATGCGGCCCTGCCAGCCCGGGCCGTCTTTCTTGAAGGATTTGACCACCTCGGCGTCGAGCCGCAAGGTGACATGCTCTTTGGGATGCTCGAGCTTAGGCCGGCCGAGCCGCTTGCGCAGGCGCTCCGCCGCCTCGATCAGCTCGGGTATGACCTCGCGCACCGGACGGGCTAGTCGAAAGTCCTCCGCAGTCCATTCGGGATTTTCGTCATCGGGCACGCCATATTTGGGTGCTCTGCTTCTGCGTTTATCGGGCATAGAGTTTCCTTTCTTTTCGGTTTGCTCGTCGAAAACTCAAGATCCGCGTCACATTCGCACGCATCGTATATGCAACCGAAAACAGTTCGTCATTCAAAATACAGAACGCTCGAAAGCGGTCTTCGCCGTACTGGAAGCGAAGACCGGGGCGGATGACTGCCGATTGCCAATCCAGACCCGCCACGACCTCGAAATCGAGGCCGTGCTTGGCGAGGTTGATCCTCCGTTTTGCCTCGTCCCATTCGAATTCCATTCCTTAAACGTAGCACGACAAGTCGCCATGTCGATCTTTTACGTGCTACATAAAAGAAAAGCAAGCCCATGAGCGCGGCGCTCAAATACATCGTGCCGATCATGGTCGGCGTGGCCGCAATTCTGTTTTGGGAATGGCGGGTGCATGCGCTCGGCATTTCTCCGCTGGTGCTCGCCGCGCCGTCCGACATCGCGCGCGCTTTCGTCGGGCATTTCGCAACCCTGATGAGCGCGTTGTGGTTCACCGTGCGCATCACCGCGATCGCGTTCGTGCTGGCGACCCTGGGCGGCGTGGCGTTGGCGATTCTCTTCAGCCAGAGCCGCATCGTCGAGTACGCGCTCTATCCCTTCGCAGTAGTGCTGCAGGTGACGCCGGTCGTCGCCATCGCGCCATTGCTGCTGATCTGGGTCGGCTATGACAATGTCAACGAAGTGCTCGTCGTGCTGGCCTGGATCATCGCCTTCTTCACCGTACTGTCGAACACAGTGACGGGTCTGCGTTCGGCGGATCATAACCTGATCGACCTGATGAAGCTCTACGGCGCGTCGCGCTGGCAGGTAATGTGGCGGCTGCAGCTGCCCAGCGCCCTGCCCTATCTGCTGGCCGGCATGAAGATCTCCGGCGGGCTGGCGCTGATCGGCGCAGTGACGGCCGAGTTCGTCGCCGGATCGGGCAACGACCTCGGCCTTGGCTGGATCATCACGCTCGCCAACCGCAACCTCGACACGGCGGAGGAATTCGCGGCGCTGGCGTTGCTGTCCGTTCTGGGCGTGACGATCCTGTTCGCCATGACGGCGCTCGAATGGGCGCTGCTGCACCGCTGGCACGACAGCGCGGTGAAGAAGCAGGGTTGAGGTGCTCTACCGTCATGGCCCGCCGGAGTGCGGGCCACCCAGGTGATCACAAAATTTCGTCCAAGACATTGCGTCTCAGTCCAACCCGTGGCTACCGAGCGAGTCCTCAACTGGGTGGCCCGCACTCCGGCGGGCCATGACAATTGTGGTAAGCTTCAAAAAAAGAGCTCTTGCGGAAGTAGACAATGAAACCCGACCTAGAGATCGAAGTCGGGAGCGACAATATTTTTGCGGACCTCGGTTTTCCCGATGCTGAGATGCGCCTGCTGAAGGCAAGGATTGTTTCCGAAATCTATCAACTTGCGACCGCGCGAAAATGCAGCCAGGCGCAGACAGGAAAGACCTTGGGCATTAGTCAGCCCGAAGTTTCACGCTTGTTCCGCGGCCATTTCGACGAATACTCCGTCGAGCGGCTAATGAACTTTCTGACGGCCTTTGGACGCGATGTCGAAATTGTTTCGCGTCCGCACCGAGGAACAAGGAAGCCCGGCAAGATTACGTTCAAGCCGGTCATGGCCTAGGTTCGGGTCAGCCTGTCCGCCTCTGGACGAGCTTCATGGTCGAGGTCGCCTTGGCGAGGACTTCGCCCTTCTCGTTCCGGATCAGGCCTTCCAGAAACGCGATCGATTTTCCGCGCCGCTCGATCCAGGCTTCGGCGATGATGAGGCCGGGCGTCGCGGGCCTGAGGAAACTGATCTTGATCTCAAGCGAAAGCGGATTGCCCGCGTCCTCGGATTGCGCCATCACCACATGGGCCATGGCCGCATCGATCCAGCCGGTGACGAAGCCGCCCTGCACGATGCCGCCCGAATGGCACATGTCCATCCGCGCGCGATAGTGGATGATGGCGCGGCCGCTTTCGCCGCGATCGACGACCTTCTCCATTCCGAGTGCGGTGCCGACGTTGCGCGGTTCGGCTTCGTTCTCTTTCGTCATTCGGCGACTTCCGGCTTGACCATGTGCCTGGGCGAGGATTCAACCATCATCATCATGGCGATGACGCTCAAGACGGTTGCGAACAGCAGATACCAGGACGGCGCCATCGGATTGCCCGTGACATGGATGAGCCAGGCGATCAAGGGCTGCGTGGTGCCGCCGAACACGGCCACCGAGGTTGCATAGACGGTCGCGAAGATTCCGCCGCGCACTTTCTTGGGCAACGACTCGGTGAAGCCGACATAAAAC
>JANYBR010000468.1 GCA_025360685.1 Pseudomonadota bacterium | reverse complement strand
TCGGGATCCATTCCTGCCTCTCAAGCCCTCGCGATGGACGCTTGTAGGGCCGCCCGGACGAGTCTCGTTGATTTAGAATAGGGCCCCCGCTGGGCGCCCTACCATGTCGGATATCTGGGTTTGCGGGCCTCACTCTTCAAGGGGCACATCCGGTGTTTTGGGCTCTCCGGCTGGGATTTCGCGCAGGTGCCAGAGGGGCGACGCGAACCCGGTCAGAGGCGCCGCGACGAGTCCGGAAACTGCGGCGAACAAAGCCGAGCGCGGTCCCAGCGTACTGCCAAGCAGCCCGCCAATAAGGGCTCCGACCACGGCGCTGCCGCCGGCGCCGACCGACATCAGCGCCGCGGTTCTTCCAAGCTTGGCGCGCGGGACGATGCTCTGGCGCAGACTGGCGGCCGGGATCAGCGCGGCGACAGCCAGCGAATCGCCGACGAATTGAGCAACCATCAGCGACGCCACCTTCAGCCAGAGCGGCCCGCTGGCCAGCGGAACGAAGACCGCCGAAATCGCGGATATCAGAAAACCGAGCAGGATCGTTCTTCCCACACCGAGGCGCCGCACCAGCAATGGCGACAGCACGGTTCCGGCGAGCGAACCGATGCCGCCGACACCGACGGTGATGCCCATCAGCGCAGGCGAGAGACCCAGCGTCCGGATCGCGAAAATGACGTAGAGCGCGCTGAATGTTCCGCCGAAGAGTGGCGAGGCGACGGCCATCACGAGCAATGGGCGCAACAGCGCGTTGTGCGCCATGACTTGGTAACCGACTCGCAGATCGCTCAGAAGCGTTGGGCGTTTTTTGGGTAGTTCGGAGATATGTTCTGCCGTCGCGATCAGACCGAGGAAAATCGCCGAAACCAGATACGTCGCGGCGTTTATCGCAATGGCGAAGGGTGCGGTGAGCGTTTGGATGAGTATTCCGGCGAGCGCCGGTCCGCCGACTTCGGCGAGCGAGTCCGTCGTTGAAAGCTTGGTATTGCCCTCGAGCAGATTCTCGCGTTCGACGAGATGCGGAAGATAGGCGTGATCGGCAATATCGAAGAGCACGCTGGCGCCGCCCATCAAAGCCCCGACGACATAGAGCTGCTCCATGCGCAGCAGATGAAACCACGCCGCAACCGGCACGGTCATGAGAACAACCATTCGCAGAAGATCGGCCGCAATCATGATCGAGCGTTTGCTCGAACGATCGATGAACCCGCCGGCGAAGAAGCCGACGATGACACTTGGTCCGGTGATTAGCGCGGCAAGAATGCCGAGCTGAAACGGCTTGGCGTCGATCGTGAGTACGGAGGCGAGCGCAAGGCCTTCGCGCGTGATGCGCGCGCCGAAAGCGGAAACGGTCTGCGCGGCCCAAAGCCGCATGAAGCCGGCGTGCTGCCAAAGCGCGCCGGACGGAAGAGAAATCCGCACGGGAAACTCCGTTTAGCTGTTGAGCCACCGGGTGCACTTTCATCCTCACCACATCCGTCATGGCCGCCCTCGAGGCGGCCATCCATCCGGCGCGTCAGTGCGCCGATGTGACTCTCTTGTGCTCGCAGACGCGAGCACGATGGGTGGCCGGGTCTAGCCCGGCCATGACGAGGTACTATTGGTGGAAGCCCCTTCAGACTCGAAATGAATCACACGCACTCGCGCGCTGCGCGGGCGACTAGTCCAAACCATCCGCGAAGACGGAAAGGATCAGGCGGTAGCGAGGACCTTCATGGGGCTGCCTATTCCGCAGCGTCTGCCTCTTCGCCCTCTTCCTCGTCCTCGCTGGCACCTTCGGCCAGCGTGAAGGAAGGAGCGCTTTGGCTCGGCTGCTGCTGTGCGTATTGCGGATCGCCGCCCTGGCCATTCGGCCCGCGGTTCTGATTGTTGTTCTGCTGCTGCGCCTGCTGCTGATATTGCTGCTGCGCCTGAGCCTGCGCTGCCATGATGCGGTAATAATGTTCCGCATGCTGCAGGTAGTTTTCCGCCATCACGCGGTCGCCCGACGAATTGGCGTCACGCGCAAGCTGAAGATATTTTTCGTACACGTTTGCGGCCGAGCCGCGGATTTTCACCTCGGGACCCGATGAATCGAATGTGCGGTTCGGATTGTGTCCGCCGCCTCCTCCGCCGCCGCCATTGTGATTATGTTGGCCGCCGCCTGCGTGTTGCGGCCTGCGGCCGCCTCTACGTGAACGCTTCACTTCGTCCCCTATCTAGATCAAGCCTGTTACCTGCCGTGTGCTGCTCCCGCGCGCCCACAGGCACGCATCGGGACTATCGCAACTTGACGCAGGGCTCGTCTTTCGCTTGGCACATGAACCGCGGCCTTGCCGCTCCGGCGCCCCCCGGCCCTTGGACCGATGCCGGCAGGGTCCTATGCCCCACGGACCGGGAAGCTAGCGGCTTAGCCTCAGGTTTCCAACTGTTTTCTGGCGGCGCACTCACCCGTCCTGATTGTCCCGATTGAGGACGATACAACGCGGAATCCCCGCCAAATCTGGGGCTATGGCTGCAACTTTCAGATGTTCGATCTCCAGAATGTCGCAGACGGCGCCGCCCTGGCCGGCGCCGATTTCGAGAAATGCGCGTCCTTGCGGCGCCAGCAGGCGACTGATTCGGGGAGCGAGCGCACGATAAACATCCAATCCGTCCCACCCGCCATCGAGTGCCGAGAGGGGCTCGAACAGCCTGACGTCCGGCGGCAGACCGTCGATATCGGCGGAGACAATGTAAGGAGGATTGCAGAGCACGACATCGAAGCCCGGCGATGCCTCCTCGAGCCAGCCGGATTCGATCAGGGTAGCGCGATCCTCCAACTGGTGCGCGGCAACGTTGCGCGCGGCCCACGCAAGCGCTGCGCCAGACGCGTCGACTCCAACGCAGTGCGCGTTCGGGAATTCCTTGAGAGCAGCGATCAGCAGACAGCCCGAACCGGTTCCCAGATCCAGAATCGACAGTCGCGCCTGCCGATCCGGAAACGCTTTGCAGAGCTCCTCGATCAGCGTCTCGGTATCCGGACGCGGAATGAGCACACCGGGACCGACCGCAAAATCCAGACTCCAGAATTCCTTGCGGCCAACGATGTAGGCTAGAGGTTCGTGTGCGAGCCGGCGCTGAACGAGTTTTTCGAACAGGCCAACCGCCCTGCCCCTGTCGCGCGCGACGAGGGCGCTCGCCTCCATCGCCTGCGCATGTTCCCAAAGCAAACGTACTTCCAGCCGGGCGCCTTCGATCCCTGCCACCGACAGCCGCGTGACAGCCTCGCCTGGCGGGTCGCTTGTCAATTCTCAGTTTCCAGAGCGGCCAGACGGTCGGCCTGATCCTGCGTGACCAGTGCGTCGATCATCTCGCCCAGATCGTCACCGGAGATGATGCGGTCAAGCTTGTAGAGCGTCAGGTTGATACGGTGATCGGTGACGCGGCCCTGCGGAAAATTGTAGGTGCGGATGCGTTCGGAC
>JANYBR010000432.1 GCA_025360685.1 Pseudomonadota bacterium | reverse complement strand
TCAGATCGCGCCTCTCAAATCAATGGGTCCTGACCCTAGGGATCGAAAGCGGACTTTGGCTCGACTCTTCCCGGGCGGCGGTCTGCCGCGAGCACAGCGCGTTGGCGATGACCTGCTCCGATGCTAGGAGGTGAGGACCTGAGGGGCTGCGCTTGACGATGGAACGCCGATTATCCGCGATTCTTTCCGCCGATGTGGTCGGCTACAGTCGGCTGATGGGCGCCAATGAAGTCGCCACGCTGACCGCGCTCAATGAGCGACGGGCCGAAATCCTCGAGCCGACGATCGAGCGACATCAAGGGCGCGTTTTCAAGCTGACCGGCGACGGCCTGCTGGCGGAGTTCGCAAGCGTCGTCAGCGCGGTCGAATGCGCGATCGCCATCCAATGCGAAATGCACACCAAGAATGCCGACGTGCCCGACGACCGGAGGATTGACCTCCGGATCGGGATCAACCTCGGCGACGTCATCATCCAGGACGGCGACATTTACGGCGACGGGGTCAATCTGGCGGCGCGGATCGAGGGCGTAGCGGCGCCCGGCCGGGTCGCGGTATCGGAATCGGTGCGCGAACATGTCGGCAGCCGGCTTGACGTCCGGTTCGAGGATCGCGGCAACCAGCAGCTCAAAAACATCGACCATCCGGTGCGGGTCTATGAGGTCGTCCCCAACCTCGTCGACCACCCCAGGGCGCGTGCCAAGGGCAGCGACGCCACAGTTGAGGAGAAGCCGTCGATCGCCGTGCTGCCGTTCGATAATATGAGCGGCGACGCCGAGCAGGAATATTTCTCCAACGGGATCACCGAGGACATCATCACCGACCTGAGCAAGATCAGCGGCCTGTTCGTGGTCGGGCGGCACACCAGCTTCGGCTACAAGGGATCGTCGCAGAACATGTCGCGGATCGCCGCCGAGCTGGGCGTCCGTTATTTGTTGGAAGGCAGCGTCCGCAAGGCGGGCAACCGGGTGCGGATTACCGGCCAGCTGATCGACGGCGTCGGCGGGGGCCATGTCTGGGCCGAGCGCTATGACCGCGACCTCGACGACATTTTCGCCATCCAGGACGAGATTACCCGGACCATTGTCGAGCAATTGAAGATCCGCCTGGTGCCGGCCGAGCTGGAGGCGATTGGCAAAGCGCCGACCGACAATGTCGAGGCCTATCAACTCTATCTGAAGGGCCGCCAGTTCTTCCACCATTCGACCAAATATTTTCTTCGCCTGGCGCGGCAGATGTTCGTTCAGGCGACCGAGCTCGACCCCAAGTTCGCGCGGGCTTATGCCGGGATCGCCAATTGCGACTGCCGTCAAGTCGGTTGGTATGGCGAGCTTATCGCCGAGGACAGCATCCTGGCGATCGCCAACCAGGCGCTGGCGCTCGACGCCGATTTGGCCGAGGCCCATGCGGCGCGGGCCGATGCGTTGAGCTTCTTCGGCCACAAGGACGAAGCCGAGGCCGTGTTCCAGAAGGCGCTTGCGCTCGATCCGGACAGCTTCGACGTCAACTTCCTGTTCGCGCGATTCTGCTTACGCAGCGGTGAGCCGGAAAAGTCGGTGCCATTTTATATCCGCGCGCTCGAGCTGCAGCCCGACGATTACCAATCGCCTGCGATGCTCGAGTTCATCCTGCGCGGGCTCAGGCGGATCGAGGAATCGCATCTTTACGGGGAAATGGGGATTAAGCGCGCGTTGGAGGCGCTGCGCCAATATCCCGAATCGTCACGCCCTGCCCAGTTGATCGCCGCGTCGCTGGCCGGAATGGGCCGCGCCGAGGAAGCCAGGGTATGGCTCGACCGGGCGATTGCGCTCGACCCCGGTGACAGCCAGACGCTCTACAATGCCGCCTGCACCTACGCACAGCTCGGCGATATCGAGGAGGCGTTCGAGGCATTGGAGCAATGGCTGCCCAGGGCCGGGATCGAGAAAAGGATGTGGCTGGTGAACGACTGCGACTTCGACCCGCTGCGGGACGATCCTCGGTTCCAGAAGGTGCTGGCCGACGCGACGCCGGAGGCAGGCGGACCGTGATCCATTGGCAGGTCGGCCCCGGTGGACGCCCGTCCCGTCTAATGTCCGTTTTGGGTCGGTAGCCGACCGTCCGCTTTTCGCGTCTATTGTGGCCACTTCGAAGGGCGACAACTGGAGCGAAAGCCGAAGGGCTGTTTTATGAGTCTACGGCCTAGTAAGCTGAACGACTGTTCATTTGGACGGGGCGGCCGGATTGGTACCGTGCGCGCCTAAGGGGAGTCTAAATTACTGGGCGAAAGCGAAGCGAGAAGGTTTGCGGGCGGCCCAAAGCCGATAGACCTTGCCGACATTTAATTCTTTTTACCCCGCCCGGCGGGTTGAATGCTGACATTTTTTCTGGTCCCTTTTTTTTAGGAAAGCCGTAATTGCCCATCTTGCCTCTGCCCGATCGGCAGGCACTCGCCCTACCGAGGAGGCCGTGCCCGCCAGCAAAGGGAATGCGGTTTAAAGGCGCTTGCAGGTACCGCCTGCCGCCAGCGCAGCATGTACGGGCGGAATATCTACTCCTGGCGGCCCTCGGCCGTTCTAAGGCCGATTTAGGCCCCGCTAGTGGAAACGCCTCGATCCGCTTCAACCGTCGGCCAAACGCGAGGCGGCCAGTTACGCTTAGGCAGGATCAAGGCTGTCTAGTCGTGTTACCGGAAGGGCCCGTCGACAAGTATCGCTGCGCGAGAGATGGACGGTACGTGTCGATCGAATCAGCCATGCCCGGCGGCGACCGCGACTCAGGCCAGGGATGCGCTTGTCCGCTCCGTCGGGATGCGGACAGGATGGAGTCCAGAGCGACATGCGCTGGTGCGGGGGCCGGCCATGCGTTGCCTGTCCGATGGCAATGGCAAAGGCGACCGGACAGCGGCATGGTGCTATTCGCCAAAATCCGGCGACGTCTCGTGTTCAATGGTTCGTTCCGACACCGTGCTCCGTTGGGCTCGATACTGGGGAAATCACCGCTGTTAAAGGCGCGGCTGTGACCATTTGTCGTCAGGGCAGACCTTTGCGACACGTTCAGGCGGAACGGCTTAGAGGCCCCTTTCGGGCCTAACTCAGTCAGCGCGGCGTCTCATGTTGTGAGACGCGATTAAGTCTGGCAGGCTGTTGCCATGCAATGGCCGTATCAGAGACACCAAGCCTATAATCGCCGGCGAGATATACA
>JANYBR010000427.1 GCA_025360685.1 Pseudomonadota bacterium | reverse complement strand
CCCGCGAAGTGCGGGCAATCCACCTCCCCCGTAACGACGGGGGAGGAAAATCCTCCGCTCCAAGCACCGAGAGTTGAGCATCATGGCTGACGTTTCAACCGCACCGACCGCTTCGGGCTTCGGCCTTAACCTCGTCACGCTGAAGGACGTCCTTCGGCGCAGCGACCTGGGACTTGCCGTCGGCATCATGGCGATTCTCGTCGTGCTGCTGTTGCCTTTGCCGCCATGGCTGCTCGACATTTCGCTCGCGCTGTCCCTGTCGTTCTCCATTCTCATCCTGATGACGGCGGTGTTCATCCAGAAGCCGCTGGAATTCAGTTCGTTTCCGACCATCCTTTTGATCACCACCATGCTGCGGCTGGCGCTGAACCTCGCCTCGACGCGCCTCATTCTCAGTCACGGCAATGAAGGCACGGCGGCATCGGGCTATGTCATTCAGGCCTTCGGCAAGCTCATCATGCAGGGCAATTTCGTCATCGGCCTGATCGTGTTCGCGATCCTGGTGCTGGTGAACTTCGTGGTCATCACCAAGGGTTCGGGGCGCATCGCCGAAGTGGCGGCACGCTTCAGCCTGGATGCGATGCCCGGCAAGCAGATGGCGGTCGACGCCGATCTCTCGGCCGGATTGATCGACGAGAAGGACGCCAAGCGCCGGCGCAAGGACCTGGAAGCGGAATCGAATTTCTTCGGCGCGATGGACGGCGCCAGCAAGTTCGTGCGCGGCGATGCCATTGCCGGCCTGATGATCGTGGCAATCAACGTGATCGGCGGCATCATCATCGCGGTGGCGCAGAAGGGCATGAGCTTCTCCGACGCCTCGCAGACTTTTACCTTGCTCAGCGTCGGCGACGGCCTGGTCAGCCAGATGCCGGCGCTCATCGTATCCACCGCCGCAGGCTTGATGGTGTCCAAGGCCGGTGTCGAAGGCGCCACCGACAAGGCGCTGATGGGACAGTTGTCGTTCTATCCCCAGGCGCTCGGCATGGCCGCGGCCGTGATGGGCATCGTCTCCGTACTGCCGGGCATGCCGACGTTTGTCTTCGGCGGCCTGTCGGCGGCGACCGGAACGCTGGCTTATTTCGCTTATAAAAAGAAGGACGCCACCGACTCCATAGTGCGGGCCGAGGAAGAAAAGGCCAGGTCCGATGCTGCGCCGAAGGACGAGCCGATCGCTACCGCTCTCGCGCTCGACCTGCTGCGCGTCGAACTTGGCTACGGATTGCTGCCGCTGATCAACGATGTGAAGGGCCATCGCATCACCGACCAGATCAAGGCGCTGCGCCGCCAGCTTGCCGCCGAGATGGGCTTTGTCATGCCCGCGGTGCGCATCCTCGACAACATGCAGTTGCCGGCGAACGAATACCGCATCCGCGTCAAGGAAGTGGATTCCGGCCGCGGCGATCTCTATCCCGGCAGTCTTCTGATCATGGATCCCAAGGGCCTGCCGATCGACATGCCCGGCACGCACACCACCGAACCGGCGTTCGGCCTGCCCGCCACCTGGGTGCCCGCGGTACAGCGCGAGGAAGCCAGCTTCCGCGGCTACACCGTGGTGGATCCCGGCACCGTGCTGACCACGCACCTGACCGAAGTGCTCAAGTCGCACATGTCGGAACTGCTCTCCTATGCCGAGACCAAGAAGCTGCTCGACGACCTGCCGCCGGAAAACAAGAAGCTGGTGGACGAGCTGATCCCGTCGCAGATTTCGGTGACGGGCGTTCAGCGCGTCCTGCAGACCCTGTTGGGAGAGCGCGTCTCGATCCGCGATCTGCCCGCCGTCCTCGAAGGCATCGCCGAAGCCGTCGGCCACACCAAGAACGCGCTCTACATCACCGAGCATGTGCGCGCCCGCCTGGCGCGCCAACTCTGTCACGCCAACGTCGCGCCGGGCGGTTATCTGCCGCTGATCGCCATGTCGCCGGTCTGGGAACAGGCGTTCCAGGAATCCATCGTCGGCCAGGGTGAGGATCGCCAGCTCGCCATGGCGCCGTCGCAGTTGCAGCAGTTCATCCAGAGCGTGCGCGACCGCTTCGACGAAGCCAGTCACAAGAACGAAGTGCCGGTGCTTCTGACCAGCCCGCAGATCCGCCCGTTCGTGCGCTCGATCGTCGAACGCTTCCGGCCGCAGACGGTCGTCATGTCGCAAAGTGAAATCCACGCCAGCGTCAAGCTGAGAACAATGGGTCAGGTGTAACGGCCATGCAGCTGCGAACCTTCCTGGCCAAGGACATGAAAGGTGCCCTGTCGCGCGTGCGGGCCGACATGGGGCCTAATGCCGTGATCATCGCCAGCGAGAAATCCAAGACCGGCGGCATCATCGTGCGCGCCGCGCTGGACGAGGAGCCAGGCGAAACCCAGCCCGAGCCCCTGGCGCCAACGCAGTCCGCAGCGGTCAGCGATTTCGAGGCCCATGTTCGCAGCGGCTTGATGCGGCGCGTGCGCGGTGCGCGCGTGCCGGCGCCAAGCCGCACAGCCTTCAGCCGCAGTGAGCTGCTGAGCGTTCTCAGCCGCCACCGCACGCCCGATTCACTCGCCCACGCCCTGGCCGAGGCCGCCGCCAAGGCGCAGCTGACCGACATGACCCTGGCGCTCGCCTTCGCGCTCGACAAGCGCATGAAAACGGTTCCAATCGACATGGCTGCGGCGCGCGCGCTGCTGCTCGTCGGCTGCAACGGCGCCGGCAAGACCACCGTTGCCGCCAAAATCGCGGCACATGCCCGCCTCGACAATCGCCGCGTGACTTTGATCGCGGCCGATTCCGCAGGTGCCGGCGCGGTGGCGCGTCTGGAAACTTTCGCCAGGCATCTCGATGCAGCGCTGGCGATCGCGGAGAGTGCGCCGGAACTGACCAAGCTGGTCGCCGATTGCGTCTCGAAGAACACGCTCGCCATCATCGACACGGCGGGATTCGATCCGCGCGACGGCAAGGCGCGCAGTGCCTTCGCGGCCCTGGCCAAGATTGCCCAGCTCGAAACGCTCGGCGTGGTGTCGGCGCTGAACGACGCGGAGGAAGCGGGCGAAATCGCGGCCGCGCTGGAAGCGGTCGGCGCCAAGCGCCTGATCGTTACCGGCCTTGATCTGACGCACCGCGCCGGCGCCTTGCTCGCGGCGGCGACGGCGGGCGTTCCGCTCGCCCATGTCACGCGCTCGCCTTTCGTGGCGAGCGGACTTGATTCGGCTTCATCTCTGGCGCTCGCGCGTCTGCTGCTCGACGAAAACAGGAGTGCTCAATGAGCCCGCGCATCACCGCCATCGGATCGGGCAAAGGCGGCACCGGCAAGACCCTCATCGCCGTCAGTCTCGCGCATGCCCTGGCGCATCAGGGCGAGCGCGTGTTGCTGTGCGACGCCGATCTGGGACTCTCCAATGCCAGCGTGCAACTCGGCATGAAGGAAGGCGGCGATCTGGCGGGCCTGCTGACCGGCAAGTCGTCGCTGAAAACTGCCGCGGTGCGAGTGCCCTGCGGCGCCCGCTACAGCTTCGACTTGCTCGCCGCACCGCCCGGTGCCGGCACCTTCGCCAATTCCGGAGAAGCCGCGGCGCTGCCGCTGCTCGCCACTCTCGAAAGCGCCGACCAGTATGACCGCGTGCTCATCGACCTGGGCGCCGGTGTGGATGGTGCGGTGATGAGCTTCGCCTCGCGCGCCGATGAAACCTTGCTGGTGCTGACGCCCGACCCGGCGTCGCTGACGGATGCCTACGCCTTCACCAAACTCATGTTGCGCCGCACAGGAACTCGGGCGCCGCAAATTCTGGTCAACATGGCGCTCAACGTCACCGAAGGCCGGCGCATCGCCGACACCCTGACGGCAGCCGCCCGATCCTTCCTGGGCATCGTGCCGGAGTATCTCGGATTCGTTCCGTTTGACGCCCGCGTAACCGACGCGGTGCGCCGCCAAAGCCCGCTTTTGAGCACCTTCCCCCAGACGCCGGCCGCCTCCGCGATCGAGGAAATTGCGCGAAAACTGCACGGCGCCGTTCGGGTGGCCCTGCCTGTCATGGGGCTGCGTTAACCTTCAGCCTTGTTAACGCTGAATTTTTTTGCCTGAATTCTCGGCAGCGCGGAACTGGTGTATGGTCCGTTAATAAGCAACTTCGGACGGCGAGCATTCGCCGAACCGCTGTGCGGAAACGTCTGTGCAAATTTGGGGGTATCATGTCTTTTCTGATGGACATCTGGAACACGATTCACGGCATTCTCACTTCGTCCGATCTCATCACTTTGGGTCTCATGGCGCTCATCGCGCTCGGCGCGGGTTTCATGATGCAGAGCATGGGCTCCATCGTGACGACGACCGTGGTCGCACTCGTGGCATTCGCTCTGGTCGGCTATGTCCGCGCGGTGACGATGGGCGGACAGAACGCCTCGGCGTTCGCGACCAAAGACTGGCAAGCCTTCCAGGGCCTGCACATGATGACCTTGCTGGCTTACGCAGTCGCGTTCGCCGTCGTGATCGCCGTGGTGCATACGGCACGCTCCATATTCATGCGCGGATAGCCGAGCGGCGCCATCATCGTAAAGATGCGATGGACGAGCCGGGGGCGAAGCAGCTAGCTTCGCCCGCATGATCACCTATGTCGTCTTGGGGCTTGTCGTTCTCATCGTCCTTTGGGCGATCAGCACCTATAACGGGCTCGTCAGCCGTAGAGCCATGGTCGCGGAAGGCTGGAGTGGCATCGATGCCCAGCTCAAGCGGCGCGCCGATCTGATTCCCAACCTGGTCGAAACCGTCAAAGGTTACGCCACGCACGAGCGCACCACGTTCGACGAACTGACGAAGATGCGCGCCGAGGCCGGTAGCCAGGATCCGGCGCAGCGCGCAGTGGCCGAAACCGCGATCAGCGCGGCGATCGGAAAAGTCATGGCGGTCGCCGAAGCCTATCCCGACCTCAAGGCGTCAGCCAATTTCCAGAGCTTGCAAAAGGACCTCGCCGATCTGGAAGACCAGATCCAGCTGGCCCGGCGCTACTACAATGGCGCGGTGCGCAATCTCAATGTCAGCGTGCAGCAGTTCCCATCCAACCTGATCGCGAACATGGGCGGCTTCACCGCGGCGCAGTTCTTCCAGCTCGACAATGCGGCGGACCGCAACGTCCCGAAAGTCTCCTTCAGCTGATGAAGCCTGCGATTTTTGCCTTGCTGCTTGCGCTGTTAGCGCTTCCCGCGGCAGCGCAGGAGGCGCAGCCAAACGAACATCGCCATGGCCAAGGCGCGCCCGGCGCAGCATCGGCGCCGCCACCCGTCCAGCCTGCCGCGAGCGACGCTGTCGATCCGGGCGACGCCAGCGAACGCATCACAAGCTATGACAGCGACATCACGGTTGCCGGGAACGGCACCTTGACCGTGACCGAGACGATCACCGTCTACGCCAATGGCGATCAAATCCGGCATGGCATCTATCGCGACTTTCCAACGCGCTACACCGATAAGAACGGCGCGGCGGTGCATGTGCGCTTCGATGTTACCGGCGCAACACGCGATGGGCACGACGAACAGTACGCGACCGAATCCATCGATAATGGCGTGCGGGTAAAGATCGGCAGCAAGGACGTGATCATCGATTCCGGCCTGCATAGCTTCACCCTCACCTACATGACGGCGCGGCAGATCGGGTTCTTCGCCAAGTATGACGAGCTCTACTGGAACGTCACCGGCAATGGCTGGATCTTCCCCATCCGAAAAGCGAGTGCGACGATCCATCTGCCCAAGGGCGCGCGGATCGTACAAAACGCCTTTTACACCGGCGCCCAGGGATCGACCGACCACTATGCGCAAGCGAACGAGATTTCACCGGACACGATCCATTTTGCCACCACCGATCAGCTCGCCGCCTACCAAGGTTTGACGGTCGCCGTCGGCTTCGCCAAGGGCGCCGTCACGCCGCCGACGGCGGAGGATCTGCGCCG
>JANYBR010000387.1 GCA_025360685.1 Pseudomonadota bacterium | reverse complement strand
GGCAAAATTCAGTTGCCGCCCGACCACCCAGACGGGTGGCAGGTTCGCGGCCCCTCGGCAATCTCATATGGCGGTCGCTACACCTATCCCGTTCATGCACTGACAATCGGCGAGATCAAGGAAATCCACCGCAGCTACGCTCGCGCGGCGCAACGCGCGCTGGACGCGGGGTTCGAGTGGCTAGAGATGCATTTTGCGCACGGCTATCTCGGCGCGAGCTTCTTCTCGCCCTTGGCTAACCAGCGCACGGACGAGTATGGAGGCAACCTGGAGAATCGGATCCGCTTCCACCGGGAGGCGCTGGATGCGGTCCGGGCCGTGTGGCCAGAGCGCCTGCCGCTGACGATGCGCCTTGGCTCCGACGACTTCAACGAAAATGGCGTGCAGTTCGACGACGCTGTATGGGCGGTGGGAGTTATGAAGGAGCACGGCCTCGACTTCGCCGATCTCAGCCTGGGCATGAACACTGACGACGTCCAGGACCTCCCGTTCGACGACGTGGCGTTTATGGTCGAACGCGGCAGCCGTGTCCGTCGGGAGGTGGGCATTCCCGTGGGCGTGAGTTGGAATCTCGGGCTGCCCGCGGTGGCGGACCAAGTCATTCGGAAGGAACTGATCGACCTCGTATTCCTAGGTCGGCCCGCCTTGTCTAACCCGCACTGGCCAGTCTGGGCGGCGCGCGAACTGTCTCACAACGATCCATTTTCGTTGATTCCTGAGGACTGGTCATGGTGGCTGCGCAAGCGTCCCGGCCCCGAAGGTTCGCTCGGTTGGCCTGTCGCCACAAACAGCGGGTAATCCGCGGGATGCGCGACCTGCTTTTATAAAGAAACTTTTTCCTGCTCACCCCAAGCGTCCTTTAACGCCCGGATCGCGTCAGGCCATACCAACTGTTCCGGACATCATGCACACCGGTCTCCCGGGCTAAAGACTCCAGCGAGGTTCGAGGAATTCAACGAGCGTGTGGTTGAATTTTGCGAACGCCAGAAGATCGCATCCCACGCGGTCGATTTCTTGGCTGCAACGGTTACCCGACAATTCATCCCCGAAAATCGTGTCAACGCCTGAATTCAACAAAGTTGCCTGACGGCGCCAGATCCGGCGTGGTCGACGGTTGGGCGGCGATCTTACTGACCTCACAGCTACGCGACGGCACGGGCATGGTCCGCTGCGTGAAAAGGTTCCCTTGCGCTGTCTTCTCAGCTCTCGTTGACACGATCGAAGCCGTAAAGCGCTTCAGGATTTCTTACGAGCACCTGGTTTTGCAAACTGCAGCCAGGGAGCCAAATTTCAATCGCTCTGATCAAGTCTTCAATCTTTGGCTGGATGGGAACGGCCGGATGTGGCCAGTCAGACCCCCAGATGATACGGTTTGGATTGGCCTCGATGAACTTCTTTACGAGCGGCAGCGCATCGTCGAACGGATAGAAGGCATCCGTTACTCGATACACGCCTGAAAGCTTGATCCAGGCTTTTCCTTCCTCGATCAACCGCAATGCGCCCCGGAAACCCGGAGCGTCGACACTTTGTTTTGTGGAAAAATGACCGAAGTGGTCGATTACAAGAGGTACCGGAAGGTCGCTCCAATCCCTGTAAAAATTCTCTTCCCGCGCGAGATCGGTCAGGACCTGAAGATGCCAGCCCAATCTACCGATCCTGTTGGCAATTGTCTGGGCTTCACTGATCGGCGCCCCACCCGAAAATAGCAAATTGTACCGCACGCCGCGTACGCCGATATCGTCGAGGCTTCGTAGCGTAGCCTCTTCTATGTTGGCGGCGATGGAGACGACACCTCGCATCGTCTCGCGGTATTGTTTGAGGACGTCGACGAGTAGAGATAAGTCGTTCCCGTAGATACTCGGCTGTACGATGACGCCGCGCTCTACTCCATAGGCACTCATGACCTTTCGATACAACTCGATTGTCGCCTCCGGTGGAGTGTAGCTCCTGCCGGCCTGCAACGGGTAACGGTCATAGGGCCCGAAGACATGGAAATGACAATCGCAGCTTCCTTTTTGAAGCGTCCCTGTTTTCCCTGGAGTAACGGATGACTCACGAACTGCAGGATTGGGTGCCATGGGAAGCTCCGATAACTGTCTGTCCACCATTACTAAGACCGCAATCGAGCAAGCCGCGCGGCCCGATCGGCATTGAGAGATCCTATCGGAGCTTGGCCGCGAAGAACTGCTTCGAGTTGCCGAACTGTTTCGAGCGACTGATGCTCGACTGACTGCGGCGTCAGTGCACCGATATGCGGTGTTGCAACAACCTTTGGATGGGCCGCGAGAGCCGGAGTCGGCATTTGATCCGGATCTCTGCCGACATCAAGTGCACATGCCGCCAGATGTCCGCTTTCGAGGGCCCGAAGAAGTGCCGGCTCGTCAACAAGGTTACCGCGTGATGCATTGATGAAGTACGCGCCCTTTTTCACCTGGGCGAATGCTGCGTCGTTGAATAGATTTTCCGTCTCGGGAGTGGCGACGGCGAGCGGAACAACGAAGTCAGAGTCGGCCAGCAATGTCTTCAGATCCGCGCTGATGACATTGTCCTTAACCTTCGAGACGTACGGATCATAGACGAGCACGCGCAATCCGAAGGCGAGGCAGAGATCGCACAGATACTGCGAAATTTGACCATATCCGACGATACCGACCGTACAGCCCCTCAGTTCCGACCCGGGCTTGGCTAGAGGGACCTGACCAGCATGATAGGATTCGGCATAGGTCATGACAGATCGAGAGAGCACAATCATCATACCGATCACTAGTTCAGCGACGGCGGGAATGAATCCAGCGCTGGCACGCGTCACCAGAATTCCGTTGGCGCTCGCCGCTCTGATGTCGATGTTGCGAACGTCAACAGCACATCGCAATAATGCAACCAAGCCCGGGACCTGTTCGAACAACTCTGCGGTAGCCGGGGTCAGTCTGTATGAGATAATCGCATCGCAGCCCTGAGCCGCCGCAACGAGCTCCGCCTGGTTAAGTTCGCGGCCCGCGTCGTTGAAGCGTACATTCGCGATGGCTTTCAGCGCGGTCACGGCCCGGCGTCCGTACTGGACGCTCAGGGCTTCCGGCGGATGCGTGAGGAAGACAGTTGACATTTGCGGAGATCCCTTAGCTGAGCAAATGAAGGCGTGAAGACTTGGGTCCAATCATGGTTCCGGCTAGTATCCCAAAGCAGTCGGAAGCCACAGAGACGTAGCAGGGACGAATGCAATCGCAATGAGGCACAACAGGAGAAGCCCCAGATATCCGAGAATCGGTTTTACCGTCTGCTCGATCGGAACATTGCCAATTAGGCAGGCACCGTAGAGACCCAATCCGAGCGGTGGTGCGAACAGACCGATGCCCATCGCAATCACGAGCACAATACCGTAGTGCAGTGTTGCAATGCCGAGTGTAGTGGCAACGGGAACAAGCAATGGACCAAAGATGATGAGGGCTGCAGCACCCTCGAGCACGGACCCCATGACGATAAGAATTGCAATCGACAAAAGCATAAAGAGCCAAGGACCATGGGATTGAGATACCGCAACCAACATTTCTCCCAGCAGATGTGGGATCTGCTCAAGCGTTAAAACGAAGGCCAACGACTGAGCCGCTGCAACAATGAACAGCAATAGCCCGGATCGCGTCGCAGCCGCCACAAAGCATCGTATTGCCATGCCTGGCCGAAGTTCACGAAAGGCAACGCCGCCCACCACGAGGGCATAAAGTCCGGCGAAGGCGGAAATCTCGGTCGCCGTTGCAAATCCCGACTTGAAGCCACCGAATATGAGAAACAGGAGTCCGATCGTTGCAACGGCACCGCTCCAAAGCTTCGCAACAGGCACCCCTGCTGCTTCCGTGGGTGCCATCTTCGCTGGAGTACCGAATGCGATGACGGTAACGACAAGAGCAAGCGCCATCAGTACCGCCGGCAAAAGGCCTGCTGCAAAAAGGCCACCGATCGAGATATTTGCTACGAAGCCGAGAATAATCAGGTTGATGCAGGGCGGAATCGCCTCCGCCATGACGGCGGATGCGGCAAGCAATGCCACAGCGCTACCTGGATTTTGTCGGGACCGCCGGGCCGCGGGGATCAGAACCGAGCCTACCGCGGCCACGTCCGCCATCTTGGACCCGGAAATTCCGGAAAAAATCATCATCGACAAGATCATTACGACATTGAGGCCGCCGCGGCGTCGACCGATCAATCGCTCCAGCAACGCAATGAGGCGCACGGACATGCCGTTCGCCTCCATCAGAGAGCCAACCAAGATGAAGAACGGAACCGCCAAGAGAACAAAGTTATCGATGCCGCGGGCCATCTGCTGCGCGAAGATTGTTCCCGGTAGTGTGCCCTCCACCTGTATGAAGATAAATGTTGCAAGGGCTAGTGCAAACCCGATGGACATCCCAGCACATATGGCAAGGACAAATCCACCCAGCATGAGAACGCCGGATCCGGGCACACTGTCTGGAGAGACGGCCGACCACAGCAACCAAATGATGGCGGCGCCGGCGATGACAGCGGCTCCCGCGGCCAGGTCGTGCAAGTCGTGGCGAACCATTGCGCAGAATGCAAAGACCGTCATGCAGGCTGCGCCCGCGCCCATCGGGTAGAATGTCAACTCCAGCGGCAGTCCGGCGCCCGTAGTTTGTCCAGTGGTGAGGTATCCAAGATAGGCTGCGTTGAAGGCCGCATAGGCGGATATCACAACCACGAGAATCGAAATCGTCGCGTCGCTCAGCTTTCGCACGGACTGCGCGGCCAGATCGACGAAGAAAGTGACACCGACGCTTTCACTGCGACCGAGTGCGCTTGCGGCTCCGAAGAAAGTGGACCCCACCATGAGCCCCCGCGCGACGTCGTCCGCCCATTCGACCGGCGCATTGAAAAGGGAGCGCAGGGTAACGGAAAAAATGACAACGGCCAGATCGGCCGCGAGCAGAATTGCAGCCACGGCATCCGTGACCCAGAGCAATTTGTCGCAAACAAAGCGCGACAAGCCGTCCCGGACCGGTGTGCCACCCGTCATCTGGTCCTCAGGTCGTCGTGGATCGAATAGTCTCGATGATCGACTTGGATTCCGGGTAGCGCTTCATGAAGGCGTCAGTCTGGGGCAAAACACGCTTTTTGAAGGCTTCACGGTCGCACGCAATGATGCTGACGCCCTTCTCCTTCAGGACATCGATTGCTTCCTGTTCGACAGTGAGAGCGTGCGCCCTGGTGCTCATCACAGCCTTGCGCGCCGCCTCCGCAAACCGGTCGCGTTTGCTAGTATCGATACGCTGGAAGGCCAGTTCGCTGTAGAAAATCGCGAGTGGCTGGAAGATATGCTGGGTTAGCGAGTAGAACTTCGCTGTCTCGTAAAACTTGCTCGCGAGAACCGTGGGGGCATCGTGTTCAAGTCCATCGAGCACCCCGGCCTGAAGTGCCGTATAAGTTTCGCCGAACGCAAGCGGCGTCGCTGCGGCCCCCATCAGCTTGATGCACTCGGTAATGATCGGGTTCGGCAATGTCCGAATCTTCACACCAGTCAGATCTTCCGGCGTATTGACTGCCTTGCGCGAGAGGATCGATCGCGACCCGAAATTGTAACCCCATCCAAGAATGCGGATATTGGCGCTCTTGAGAAGCGCCTCTTCGACCGGCTTGATCGCGCCTGTATCGAACGCCTTTCCCTGCTGAGGGAAACTGTCGAAAAGATAACCGAGATCAAAAGTTCCAACGATCGGAACGAGGTTTGCGGCAATCGAAGACCCCGAAACATGACACTCGATGACACCAAGCTTGATTGAATTGATGACGTCGATTTCCTGGCCAAGCTGATTGTCTGGAAAGAATTGGAGTTGAAAGGCGTCACCTAACCCGTCGGCGGCAAGCTGATGGGTGAGGTTGTCAAAAAAGACCCGGCCCTGGCCGTATTTGGGGTCGTTGGCCTGCCCGGTCGAAATCCGGATCTTCATCGGCGCAGCCATTGCCTGTCCGATGATCGCGGGTGTGAATACAGTACCGAGAGCCGCAGCCGTCGAACCGCGCAAGAGCGTACGACGCGTCAGGCCATTTGAGAGTTTCGGCATTCCCTTCCCCTCGTGTTTCCCGACCGCACGATGTCGGCTTTGTGGGCCGCTGTTTCAGCGGGTGGGCTATAGTCTTCTCCGAACTCATTCAAAATACAATTGAATAATTTAGATCACTGTAATTAGGTATCACTATGAGTTTCGCCAATCAAATAAATCGACATGGAAAATGGCTCGCTCGCCGCAGTGAGTCCGCGGTCGGAAAGCGAGTCAACTAGCCTTGGTCTTGAGCGATTCCGCAAAAGCGGCACTGACTGGGGGCAAAGTCTGGCCAGACTTCTTTATGATTCCCACCGGGCGGATGAAGGCCGATTCTCTGATCGGCTTCGCTTTCAGGCCCTGGTAAGCGCGCCACTCGGGCGACGAGGCGGGCAATATCGCGATTCCCAATCCGGCCTGTACCATTGCCGCTGCAGTGCTGACATACATCACCTCGCACGCGCGTATTATTTGGCAGCCGGCAGCGGCAAAAGCGGCATCGATCATCGATCGGGCACTGGTCTCCGAATCCATCATGACCAGCGGATATTGCGAAAGGGTACGCAGCGACACATTGGACAGCCGGTCGATCGGGTGCCGCGCAGGATAAATCACCTGCATTTTATCTTCAAAGATTTCTATGAAATCGAGACCCGGCTCCGTTGGAATGATATCTCCAATACCAAAATCGACCTCGTCCGAACGTACCATTGCCACTACGCGATGCCATGAAACGTCCTTGAGATGGAAGTTCACGTGCGGGAACATCTTGTTGAATGACTTGACCGCTGCCGGAAGTACTGAGGCCGCAACTGACGGGAGGCACGCGAGCCGCACAACACCACGGTGTCCTCCGGCCAGTCCCTTGGAGTCAGCAATTATCGCCTCGAAATCGAGCTGCAATCGCTCGAGCTTCGGTAACAGCTCGCGGCCAAGACGCGTAAGGCGAACCGCACGCGTGTTTCTGTCGAACAGCTTAACGCCGAGCGCGCTCTCGATCTGACGGATCTGTACGGTAAGAGCGGGCTGCGACAAATGAAGTTGCAGCGCGGCCCTAGTGAAGCTGCCGCATCGCGCGACAGCAATGAACGCCCGAATCTGTCGCAAAGATGGACTCATAGTCTTTCTTTATTACATCATTCCAAATTATTCAATTGTGTGAATTTGGATTGAGGCAGATCATGCGCTGGCCAACGCCGGCATGGACTCGAGCACGGCGCCAGTCGATCCACCGTTGATGAAATCCAGTGATCAGATGAAAACAGTGAAAATTGTTACGCGAACTGTAATGGTTCCGGTTCAGCCGGTAATTGCTTCGGCTACGGTCAAACTGGACACGGTCTGGTACTTGCTCGCCGATATTTACACGGACGACGGCGCGATCGGGAGCGCCTATATCTGGTCCTATAATCCCCGAATCTCGGCGGCGCTCACAAATCTTGTCGACCAGTTATCGCCGCTGGTCCTTGGACAGGATCCGCGCGCAACAGCGCGCATCTGGGGTAGTATGTGGCGCGGCATCGTGCAATGGGGCAGATCCGGACTTACGATTATGGCCATGTCTGTCGTGGACGCCGCGCTTTGGGACCTGGTCGGCAAGATTAGCGGTCAAAGCGTTGGCCAACTTCTCGGACTACGTAGCGATACCGTTATGACCTATGCCAGCGGCGGACTTTGGATCACCGATGATCTCGACTCGCTCCGGCGCGAAGCGCGGCAATTTGTTACGGACGGGTTCAAGACGATGAAGATGCGTGCCGGGCGACCCCGCGCCGAAGACGACATCGCCGCGGTCCGGGCGGTGCGAGAAGCTATCGGGCCAGACATTGGTCTGATGGCCGATCTGGGTTCCACGCTGTCGCGGGAGCATGCAACCCGGCTTTGCTTTGCGCTCGAAGAGTTCAACCTGGTCTGGTTTGAGGATCCTATCGCCGACGAAAATACGATCGATCATGCCGAGCTCGCAAGATCGATCCGAACGCCAATTTGCTTCGGAGAAAAGATCTACGCGCCTCGCGGGTTCCAGACGCTGATTGAAGGCAGAGCTGCTGATCACCTGATGGCGGACCTGCAGCGCGCAGGCGGCGTAACGGGATGGCAACGCATTGCAGCGCTGGCGGACGCGGCCGGATTGCCGCTAAGCTCTCACATTCTTCCGGAAATAAATGTGCAGCTTGTGGCCTCGGCGCCAACCGGTGCGTACCTTGAATACATGCAATGGGCGGATGAATTGTTCGAGGAAAAGATTGTGCTCCGAAACGGCGAAGCTGTCGTGCCCATGCGCCCCGGATTCGGGTTCAAGTGGAACGAGGACCGCGTTCGACATGCATTGCAGAGCCAATCCGAGTTTGTCTGAAGTGCACGACGAGCGCCTCTGAGCAAAAAGAAAAATTCGATATCGACTGGGTGAGTGAAATGAATCGCCTGAAGGCAAAGCTTACAGAAGGTAAGAAGGTACTGGGGTGCTTTCTGTCTACGCCATCTCCGGACAATGCTGAAATACTAGCCGGCGCGGGCTTTGATTTC
Source organism: Pseudomonadota bacterium (assembly GCA_025360685.1). Taxonomy (GTDB): domain Bacteria; phylum Pseudomonadota; class Alphaproteobacteria; order Micropepsales; family Micropepsaceae; genus Rhizomicrobium. Next base: position 2,498 of record JANYBR010000387.1, on the reverse strand, counting down.
CTGCTCATCGATCACGAACACAGCTTCGGCGGATTGACGGATGCCGTCGCACAGCTTCGGTCGATCAGGTCATCTTCGACTACATCAATGCTCCGCGTCCCCACGAATGACCCTGTTTATTTCCAGCGTGCACTGGACGCGGGCGTCGAGTGCGTTCTGTGCCCAGGCGTTGACAAGCGTTCTGAGGCAGAAGCAGTGGTGCGCGCATGCCGCTATCCACCAGCGGGGACACGAGGTGCCGGTGGCGGTCTCCGTGCCGCACATTACGACCGAGATGCCGACTACTATCGACGTGCGGCGTCCGAGAGCTTAATAGCCGTTCAGATCGAGTCGGCCGACGCCGTCGCTGCGCTCGATGAAATTGCGAGCGTGGATGGAATCGACATGATCATAATTGGTCCGCGCGATCTTTCCGGTTCTATTGGAAAGCTCAATCAGTTCGAAGACCCAGCCGTCTTTGCGCTCTTTGAGGAAGCGGAGCGAAAGGCTTTAGCGTCTGGCAAATTTGTTGGCACCGTTGTCTATCCAAGCTTTACCCTGAATGACATGTTTAAGCGGGGTCATCACGCAATCATAGCCACCAGTGACGTTGGATTGCTCGTCAAAGGGGCGAAAGCGGTGATACAATCCTGGATACCCAGCACCGAAAGCTAAAAACCCGCCGTCGAAGTGCCGGCCGGCAGATTGTTCAGAATGCGGGTGTGTTTCGGCATGGAATAAGGACCCCGTTTTCGGGGTGATCGGCATCCAATCGGGGCTCTGACTCATTTCTGATGAAATTCGCCGGCGACTGTGGTTCTTCAAACGGAGATCGGCGCCATGCGGACAGGCTTTCGAATTTCATCGCTAGTACCGAGTGGTTTGGTGTTTGATGGCGTAAGTGATTCTGAGGATTCGGTTATTCTGGCTGTTCGGTCGGAGGCTGCGGAGGCCGAGTGCCCTTTGTGCGCGACAGCATCACACCGAATTCATAGCCGTTACATCCGGCACGTAGCCGATTTGCCATCAGCGGGCAGAAAGGTGCGCCTCCGATTACTCACGCGGCGCTTTATATGTGAGGTGCCGCATTGCCGCCGGCGGATCTTCGCAGAGCGGTTCGGAGAGGACATCGTCCCGCTTCGACGGCGCCGAACGGCACGGCTGGAATGCATCGTCCATCACCTGGGGTTGGCGCTCGGCGGCCGGCCCGCGGCAAGCTTCGCCAAGCGGCTCATGCTGCCTGTAAGCAACGATACCCTGCTGCGGGTGGTCCGCCGGCGGACGGCGATGCCGACAGATCCATTGCTTGTTGTGGGCATCGACGACTGGGCATTCCGGAAAAACCATCGGTACGGGACGATCGTGTGCGATTTGGAGCGTCGGCGGATCGTCACCCTGCTTCCCGACAGGGAAACTGCGACCGTTCGGGCGTGGCTATCGAAGCACCCAGGGATCAATATTGTGTCGCGAGATCGCGGTGGTGGATACGGCGAGGCAGCAGCCAAGGCGCTGCCAAACGCAATCCAAGTCGCCGACCGCTGGCATCTGATGGAAAATGCGAGCGCGGCCTTCCTTGATGCGGTGCGCCGCTCCATGAACAGAATCCGAACCGCAATCGGAGCGACGACGATCAATCCGGAACTGCTGACCTATGCGGAAAAGCTGCGCTATCATGGCTATCCGCGGCGCCAGGACAGCAATGCCGCAATTACGGCTCTCGTCAGCGACGGTGTGCCGCTCAAGGAGATCGTCCGCCGCACAGGACATAGCCGCAATCTGGTTCGCCAAATTAGCCGCGGCGGCGGTACGGATATGTTCCGCACCCGTCAAAGCACCCTGGACGGGCATCTGCCGTTCCTAGACGCGCAGTGGTCAGGCGGCTGTCGCAACGGTGCCGAACTCTGGCGCCGCTTGGAAGGGCAAGGCTTCAAGGGATCGCTGCGCGTTGTGGCGGAATGGGCGACGCGACGGCGGCGCGCCGAGACTATCAGCCATCAACAATTGCAGAAGGTTCCCGCCGCCAGGACGATAGCGCAGCTGATGACGACGAAGCGCGACCGCCTAACCAAAGCCGAGACCGTCACGGTTGCCGTCATTGAACAAAACGTTCCTATGCTGGCCGATGCCCAAGCTCTCGTTGGCCGCTTCCACGCGATGATCCGAAAGAAGGCCGAGATGGAGCTCGAACCTTGGATTGAGGAATCCAAGCGGAGCCTCATTGCCTCGTTCGCGAATGGCATTGCCAACGATAAGGGCGCGGTGCACGCAGCTATTACGCAACCATGGTCCAATGGCCAAGTAGAAGCTCAGATCACCAAGCTCAAGCTGGTCAAACGACAGATGTACGGCCGCGCTAAGCTCGATCTCCTTCAGGCTAGGCTGATAGGCGCGCCATAAAAATAAACACGATCATCGAATATGCGTCAGAGCCAATATTGCAGGCCGAATGACAATCGGTTCCTCACTGGTGGCTCAGACCGGACAACCGTTCGATATGGGTGCGTTCCAGCAAGCGCAAG
>JANYBR010000345.1 GCA_025360685.1 Pseudomonadota bacterium | reverse complement strand
GCAGATGACGTACTGGAAGCGCGGCAGCCACGTGCCGAGCAACAATATGGGTGGACAGGACTGCATCAGCTTCAACCCGGCCACTGTGCAGTCACAGCAGGTGGGCGGCGCGTGGAAAGTGGTCAGTGGCGCGATGTGGATGCTCGACTATGGCTCGAACCAAGCGGCGGCGGATCAGGCGGTCGCGACCATCCAGAACTATAATCTCAACCGCCAATGCTTCGTCGCGCGGCCGAACCCGTCGATGACCTATTGGTTGTCGCAATAGGTTTGTGATAGTCGAAGCGATGGCGGCTCCCTCGCGGGGCCGCCACTTTTTTCTGACACCAAAAGGCGCGCTGGTTCCCGTGGCGCTGGGCAACTAGATTTCTCAGATGGCACGACACACAGCACAGGGCGTCCCGGCGCGGCGCGGCGGCAATCCCAGGCAGGCCGTGGCCGAGCTTTGGCCCGGACAGTCCGTGGCGCTGCTGAAAGCGCTTCACATTCTGAGCCAGGATGGCGCGATCAATGCGGATTCGCGGCGCAAGCTCAAACAGGTGCTGCATCTGGCACAGCTCATTAAACCGGCTCTGGACAAGGCCTTTGCCGACAAGGAACAGCCAGTCCTGGCCGATCTCGGAGCCGGAAAATCCTATCTGGGGTTTGTGCTCTACGACCTGTTCTTCGCCAAACAGGGCCGCGGGCAGGTGTACGGGGTGGAAGCACGCAGCGAACTTGTCGCGACCTGCCGGCGTATTGCCGCCGAAAGCGGTTTCGAGCGGATGCACTTCATGGCCACCGCCATCGCCGATGCCGTCTTGCCCGATGCTCACGCAGACGTCGTCACCGCGCTGCATGCCTGCGACACGGCAACCGACGAGGCGATCCTGTTTGCGCTCAAGAACGAAGCGAAGTTCATAGCCCTCGTGCCGTGCTGTCAGGCCGAGCTTGCCGCTGGCCTGGAAGGCGCATCCGGCCCGCTGCGGCAATTGTGGCGCCATCCGATCCAGCGGCGCGAATTCGGAGCCCACCTGACAAACGTCATGCGCGGCCTGTTCCTGGAAGCGCATGGCTACAAAGTGCGGGTGACGGAACTGACCGGACTCGAACATTCCCTGAAGAACGAATTTATCTTCGCCGAGCGCCACCAGCTTTCGAACCCGCAGGCGAGGGCGGAGTTTCTGCGACTGGCGGAGCAATTCGGTGCCGCGCCCGCGCTGCTCAAGAGCGCCGCATAGCGCGGATCGTCGCGACCAGAGGAATGATCGACAGAAGCTGCGCCGATATCGCCACCATGGCGAGCAGGATCAGTGAGTGATCGTACAAAAGCCCGAGCAGCGCACTGCCGACGAACCAGGATGTACCGAAAATCGCCGAAAAGAGCCCATAAGCTCGCGCTCGCATCCGTTCCGGCACGAGCTTGGCGACCGACGCCGACATCAGTGCGTTCTGCGTGCCCATGGCCAATCCCCACAAGATGGTTCCGGCCAACGCGGCGCTCGCCTGTGCCAGGAAGACGAGCGGCGTTGCCGCGGCGCCCAGGACAATGACGGGAATCAGAACCGCAAGGCCGCGGCGATCGAACAACAAGCCGAACACCAACGCGCCCACTCCCGACGCGCCCATCGCCACGGCGTAGAACACCGGCACATATTCGCGCGCAACCACTGCGGCCTGCGTGAAGTGGAATGCGATCAGCGAAAAATCCGCAAAGCCGAAGCCGAGCAGCGCGGCGCTCGCGGTATAGAGCCAGAAGGCGCGCGACAGGACGGGGGACGCCTCGCCGGCCTGCGGCTGGACGATATGGCCGGCAAAATTGTAGCGCAGCGCGATGATCGCAACGCTGAGCATGGTCAGCGCCGCCGGCACGCCGAGCCAGGCATAGGCGGCGTGATAGTCGCCGTGGCGCGCCAGCACGAAAGCGGTGATCAAGGGACCGATGATCGCGCCGGTCTGGTCGAGCGCCTCCTGCAAACCGAAGGCCCAACCATGACCGATATGGTCGCCGGCGCGGCTCTGCATCGTATTGGTTGCAGGGCTGCGCGTGGCTTTTCCTGCGCGTTCCAGAAGCACGAAGACCGCCGCCGTCTGCCAGTTGAAGACAAAGGCCATGGCCGGAACCGAAGCCATGGTCAGCGCGTAACCGCCGATGGCCAGCGGCCAGTAGGCGCCAGTGCGCTGGGCTATACGGCCGGACACCAGACGCAGCAAGTAGCCGACCAGTTCGCCGCCGCCTGCGATCACACCCACGGCGGTGCCGCTGGCGCCCAAGGTCGCGAGGAATGGACCGTTGAGGCCGCGCATGCCCTCGTACGCCATATCGGCGAACAGCGAGACCACGCCAAACGCGACGATGAAGGCAAGCGCGCTGCGGCGGTCGAAGCTGTTTTCGGTCATGGCGCGCCAAGATGCGCGGCCAGAGGTACTCAGATCAAGCGCAACGTGGGGCCGCGAAGTTGCGGCGATGTCTTCTGCAATTCTCCGCGTTCGAATTCCTTCGACCACGCCTCGAACGAATCGACGCTGCCCGAGCGGCTGTGGAAGTACAGGCGCTGGGCCAAAGCCTTCACCGGCGATGTCATCAGGAAAGCGTTGATCAGCGCATTGGACGGTGCGGTGTCGAGAATTTTGCGCAGCACCCGTTTGGTGCGATAGCGCGGCGCTTCGCGCTGCAGGACGCCGACGGGATGCGGCCCGCGATCGCCCAGATAGTCCGAAACCAATTGCGCCGCCCGTCGCCCGAAGTGCAGCGCGGTGTGAATCCCACCGCCCGTGAGCGGTGAAACCATCCCGGCTGCATCGCCGATCAGCATGACGCGGTTCGTGCCCAGATGATTCAGAGTCCCGCCGCTTGGGATCAATCCGCTGCGCCGGGTAATGACCTTGATCCCGCGGATATCGCAGACCGACTTCAGACGAAGCAGGAGCTCGCCGAGGTCGGGCCGGGCAGGCCGCCGCGCGGCGACGCCAATCTGCGTGTTGTCCACGCCGGGAACCGCCCAGGCGATGTAGCCCGGCGCGATGCGGCTGTCGGCGAAGCAGTGCAGAAAGCGCGGGTCGAGATCGGCGAGCGGTTCGCATTCGATTTCGAGACCGGCGAGAAATTGCGTGTTGCGCGCAAGGCCCAAGTTCTCCGCAACGCGAGAGCGCGCGCCGTCAGCACCAATCAGGAAGCCTGCATGGAGTCCTAGCGAGGTCAGTGCCACGCCGCGCTCATGCTCGACGGCCGTCTCGAACTTCGTGTCGTAGAGCAATGTCGCGCCGGCGCGTTCGGCTTCGCCCGCCATCCAGCGCAGCACGCCAGCCGTGTCGGTTGCCTGGAAGAAATAGCCCGGTGCGGAAAGATCGAGTGAGCGATCGTTGGGCGCATAGAGGCGCACACCGCGCACTTTGCGCATCAGCCGGGCGGGCAGGTCGAAATCGTCGCTCGCTTCCTTGACCACGATCCCGGTGGTTCGCACCCGCGCGCCGGGCTCCGGCTTGCCGTCAACTACCGCAACCTTGAGGCCGCGCAGCGCCGCAGTCCGTGCGCAGGCAAGCCCGGCAAAACTTCCCCCGACAATGATGAGATCGTAACGCTGGATCATCTCGCCCTCCCGCGAAGAGATGGAAAGGTCGGCCTCTGGTTTGGCGGGATTGTGGCCTTTCAGGTACGCAGCGTCGCGCCCGTCGCTTTGGCGACTGCGTTTACAATCTTTTGCACCAGCGCCTCGATTTCCGGCTCGGTCAACGTCTTGTCCTTAGGTTGGATGCGGATGGAAATCGCCAGGGATTTTTTGCTGTCTGGAATACCCTTGCCTTCATAGACGTCGAAGATCGCCGCTGCCTCGATGAGGTTGCGGTCGGCGCCCCTGGCCGCGCGCAGCACTTCGTCGGCGGTAACATTCTGCTCCACCAGGAAAGCAAAATCGCGTTCGATCGCCTGATAGGGCGACGGCGTGAAAACCGAACGCGCCTTGCCGTTTGATTTTGATTCGGGAATCGCATCGAGGATCACTTCGAATGCCGCAACCGGACCCTTGAGATCGAACGCCGCAAGAATCTTCGGATGCACTTCGCCGAATGTCGCCAGCACTTTGGGACCAAGCGCCAGGGTGCCTGAGCGTCCCGGGTGATACCAGCCGGGTGCGCCCGCCTTCACCGGCGCGGTCATCGCCGCGCCCAATGCGGTTTCGAGCACGGCAAGCATGTCCGCCTTCACATCGAAAGAGTCGGCAGGATGCGAGGCTTTGGCCCAGCTACGGGCGCCTTCGCCGACGCGGATGCCGGCGGCAACGGTCACCTGCGCTTCGGGCATGCCGCTGTCGAACTGCACGCCGATCTCGAACAGCAACAGGTCGCTAAAGCCACGCGCTTCATTGCGCTTCGCGGCTGCCAGCAGCGATGGCAATACGCTCGGTCGCAGCGCATCGAGGTCGGAAGCAATCGGATTTTCGACCTGACGGGCATCGTCGCCGCCACCGAACAGCCTGGCATCGCCGCGCGGAATGAAGGAGTAGCTGATCGTTTCGTTGAAGCCGCGCGCCGCGAGCATGCGACGGACCGCGCGGGTTCTGCGCTGACCGGGGGTCAGGGTTGGCTTGGCCACGGTATTGCTGCGCTTCAGCGCGACCGATGGAACGTTGTCGAGGCCGTAGAGCCGTACGACCTCTTCCACCAGATCGGCCTTTCCGGATATGTCGCCGCGCCAGGACGGCGGGGTGACTTTCAATATCGCGCCGTCCGCGACCGTAAAGCCCAGCCGTTTGAGGATCGAAACGGATTGCGCCTTCGGCACGTCGAGGCCGCCGAGCCGGGCGACGTAGCCGGGATCGAAGGCGATGGTGCGCCGCCAGTCCGGAACGCGGCCCGCCACGACAATCTGGGAAGCTTCGCCGCCGCACCATTCCAGAATGAATTGCGTCGCCAGTTCAAGCCCCGGCACGACGAACTCCGGATCGACGCCGCGTTCAAAGCGGTAACGCGCGTCGGAAACAATTTTCAAAACCCGCCCCGTTCGCGCCGTTCGAAGGGGATCGAAATAGGCCGATTCGATGAACACGTTGGTGGTGGCGTCAGAACAGCCGGTCTCTTCGCCGCCCATCACGCCCGCGATGCCGCGCGCCGCCGCAGCGTCAGCGATCACAGTCATTCCGGCATCAAGCGTGTAGGTCTTGCCGTCGAGGGCGAGAAGCTGCTCGCCATCGCTTGCCAGGCGTGCCTGGAGATTGCCCGTCAGCTTGTCGGCGTCGAAAACGTGAAGCGGACGGCCGCGGTCCAAGGAGATGAGGTTGGTGACATCGACCAGCGCCGAGATCGGACGCAGGCCCACCGCCTTCAAACGATCCTGCACCCACTTCGGTGACGGACCATTCTTCACATTGCGCACCATGCGGCCAGCGAACAGCGGGCAGGCGCTCGCGGCGTCAGCTGAGAAATTAAGTGCGATGGATGTTGGCGATTTGAATTTTCCGGCGACCGCCTTGACCGAGCCGTCCTTCAACTTGCCCAGACCCGCTGCCGCCAGATCGCGCGCGATACCATAAACGCTCGCCGCATCGCCGCGATTGGGCGTGAGCGCGACGTCGATGACCGGATCGGTGAGGCCGAGCGCTTTGGCGGCCGGCTCGCCGATCCTGGCGTCGGCTGGCAGCTCGATGATGCCGTCATGATCATCGCCCAACAGCAACTCGCGCGACGAACACAGCATGCCGCGCGACTCCAGTCCGCGGATGGTGCCTATCTTGAGCGCTTCACCGCTGACGGGAATGATCGTACCGGGCCGCGCGAACACGGCCTTCATGCCGGTATGCGCGTTCGGCGCGCCGCAAACGACCTGGATGGGCGCACCGGTTCCATCGTCCACCATGCACAGCTTCAGCTTGTCTGCGTTGGGATGTTTCTCCGCCGTCACGACCTGCGCGACGACAAACGCTTTCAGGCGTGCACCGGCATCTTCCACCGTCTCGACTTCGAGTCCGATGGAGGTGAGTTTTTCCGCGATGGCCGCCGCATCGGCATCGGTCTCCAGATGATCCTTGAGCCAGGAGAGCGTGAACTTCATCGGCTCAGCCCTCCGTCGAGAGAGGGCATGTCGAGCGCGGCGAAGCCGTAGTGCCGAAGCCAGCGCAGGTCGGACTCGAAGAACGAGCGGATGTCCGGCACGCCATATTTCAACATGCCGAGGCGATCGATGCCGCCGCCGAAGGCGAAGCCTTGATAGACGTCCGGATCGAGGCCGCACATCTCCAGCACGCGCGGGTTGATCATGCCCGAGCCGCCAAGTTCCAGCCAGTCATTGCCCTGACCAAATTTGATTTGGTTCGGCACCGCGCGATCGCAGCGCAGGTCCCATTCCACCGACGGTTCGGTGAAGGGAAAGAAGCTGGGACGCGCCCGCAGTTCGACCTCATCGACTTCGAAGAACGCCTTGCAGAATTCCTCGATGGTCCATTTGAGGTGGCCAAGATGAATGCCTTCGTCGATCACCAGCAGTTCGAATTGATGGAACATCGGCGAGTGCGTCGCATCGCTGTCGACTCGATAGGTGCGGCCCGGCGCGACGATGCGGATCGGCGGCTTCTGCCTCAGCATGGTGCGCACCTGCACCGGCGAGGTGTGCGTGCGCAGAATGTGCTGCGAACCGTCGGCCTGTTTGGCGAGATAGAACGTATCCTGCATCTGTCGTGCGGGATGATCCGGCGGGATATTCAGCTTGGTGAAGTTGTAATCGTCAAATTCGACGTCCGGCCCCTCCGCGATGGCGAAGCCGAGCTCGCCCAGTATCGTCGTGATCTCGTCGAACACCTGGCTGACCGGGTGAATCGAACCATGCGGTTCGGGGCGCGGCGGCAGGGTGACGTCGATCTTCTCGTTTCCCAGACGCGCGTTGAGCGCGGCATCGCCGAGCTCTGTCTTGCGCGTTGCAATGGCGAACGTGACCTTGTCGCGCAGTCCGTTGAACAGCGGGCCGTTGATCTTGCGCTCGTCAGCGGACATCGAGCCGAGCGTCTTGAGCAGTTCGCTGATCGTGCCCTTCTTGCCGAGTGCGGCGACGCGGATCGTTTCCAATGCGGCTTCGTCCGGCGCGGCTTTGACCGCACCGAGAATGTCGCGTTCGAGAGTATTGATGTTCGTCATGGTCTTCTTCCATTTTTATTCGTCATAGCCCGGCTAGTCCGGGCAACCCAATTTTCTTGGAGGAAAATGGGCCTCCCGCATGAAGCGGGCGAAGACGAAAAGGGGAATAGAAAATTCCCCGGTGGAAGGCGAGACGTTCCTTAAGCTTTCGCGCCGGCCTGATCCACCAGAGCCTTGAAGGCTACGGGCTCGTTGGTGGCGAGATCGGAGAGGACCTTGCGGTCGATCTCGATGCCCGCCTTGGCGAGCCCGCTGATAAATCGGCTGTAGGTGAGGCCGTATTGGCGGCAGCCGGCGTTGATGCGCTGGATCCAGAGGGCGCGGAAATTGCGCTTCTTCTCCTTGCGGCCGATGTAATTGTGCTGCAGCGAACGATCTACGGCGGCGTTGGCCGACGTGATGGTGTTCTTGCGGCGGCCATAGAAGCCCTTGGCGGCCTTGAAGACTTTCTTGCGGCGGGCGTGACTGGCGACGGAACGGGGAGCGCGTGACATGTCTTTGTCTCCTCAACCGTACGGCATCCAGCGCTTGACGCGCTGGGTTTCGGACTCGGACA
>JANYBR010000336.1 GCA_025360685.1 Pseudomonadota bacterium | reverse complement strand
CACGATCTTGCTTCCACTGAGGCCGTAAGCATTCGTTTGAGCCCATCTTCGACAAACCGATGGTCTACTACCCCCTATCGAGCCTCATGCTCGCCGGCATACGCGATATCCTTCTGATTTCGACACCTTCGGATTTGCCTCTGTTTAGGAAAACCCTCGGTGACGGCCGAGAGTTCGGCATACGTCTAACCTACGCGGAACAGCCTCGCCCGGATGGTTTGCCGCAAGCCTTTGTCATTGGAGCGGATCACATCGGCAACGAGCGCGTCGCGCTTGCGCTCGGCGACAATGTTCTCATTGGTCAGGGATTGCCCGACGTCCTGCGCGAAGCCGCCAAGGTAAAGAAAGGTGGGCAAATATTCGCCTACCGCGTTCCCGACCCGAAGCGTTACGGCGTCGTCGAATTCGACAAAAAGGGCCGCGCATTGTCGATTGTCGAAAAGCCGAAGAAGCCAAAATCCAACTGGGCCGTTATCGGCCTCTATTTCTACGACAATCGCGTCATCGACATTGCCCGTTCTCTCAAACCATCGAAGCGAGGCGAGTTGGAAATTACGGACATAAATTTGAGTTATCTCGAGCGAGGGGAATTAATGGTCGAGCAATTAAGTCGAGGGCTCGCGTGGCTCGATGCGGGCACCACAGACTCACTCATTGAATCGGGCGAATTCGTTCGCGCCATTCAACATCGGACCGGGCTGCAAGTTGCCTGCCTCGAGGAAATCGCACTCGCCGCAGGGTGGGTTACTCCCGCGGATGTTGCCCGCCGGGCTCAGAAGCTTGGCCCATCAGACTATGGTCGTTACCTTCGTCAGATGCTCGCGGACCGCGCCAGCGGAATATCATGATGTCCGCCGGAACCGTTGGCAGGTAGCGTCACGATGCAATTCGGATCGTCCCCCATTGATTTCAAGCGCGAGCTGCTCGTCTTTGTCCATATCCCAAAGACGGCCGGCACGGCATTTCTCAAGGCACTCGACGACCGGTTGGGGCCGGATCACCGTCTCGAAACCAGAATGGAGAAGATTGATCGAATTCACAGCGGCCGGTTTGCCGCGCGGCTCTACAGTGCAGAGCGTTCGATCCGAAACAAACTGCATGAGATCGCCGGCGTCGATGCACTGTTGCCGAAAGGGACGCCGCGCTCGGCGCTCGATAAGATTACCTTGCTCTCGGGCCACGTTATGCTTGGCCATGAGCCCAAGACGACACGCACGCCCGTGTACCTGACTCTCGTTCGTGATCCGGTCGAGCGTTTCATTTCCCACTATTATTATCTGCACGATTTGGCGCAGCCCGAGCAACGCGGACGGCGCGATCGCCAAGCCGCACGCACCTACAGCCTTGAGGACTACGTAAACCGGTTGGCATCGGGCGCGTTGTATGGTCCAACCAACGTGCATTGCCTCTTCTTGGCGGGCAGCGAATCTTTTGAGGCGGCGCGCCGCGTGGTCGACGAGCGGATTTTTCTCGCCGCTCCGTCCGAGCGCCTGGATGAGTTTTTGGCTCTCCTATCAAAGGCCTGTGGCTTTGGGCCTATCGCTGCCTCCCGCGCCAATGTCGGTGAAGCGCGTCAGACCGCCGAACCTGCGTCGGCCCGCACTGTCCTGAAGATCCGCGCGCTCATCGATGAGGATCGCAAGCTTGTTGACTATATCTCGCACCGATTTGAAGAAGCCTATCGCCGCTTCGGGCCCTAGACCGCACGCCTCAGCCGTACCACCAACCGGCCCCGGGCGCGTTTGAGCCTTGCGGCGCTGACATCCCCCATGATCGGATATTGAAGCAATAGACCGCATCTGATTCAACGAACCACAGACGGTGCCACTACCATGAACCTTAGAGTTTAGATCTTGAGCAACAGCTATCGAGTCCAGCGCGTGGAGACCGGCGGTTGCGACGTTGATCATCTGTTTCTCAGTCGCCAGTTCAACGAGTTTCAGGCCCACGCCCAACGCAAGGTGCTTGCTTCTTTCGGCGCGGTGCATGAAGCGACCGGCAAACTCGCGGCATGTCTCACCTTAGCCGGGTCTGAGGGAAACTGGTCCTCGCCGGTCACCGGAGCGTTCGGCGGTATCGCGATGCTGGAGGGCGTACCCACGCACGTCGTCGAAACCATTGCAGCGAACGCGACGACTTGGCTTAAGGCCGATGGCGCCCGGTCATGCCGGGTTCGATTACCGCCGCAATCCTTTCAGGACAGCGCTACCGCTATCTTGCAAAACGTCCTCTTTCGCGCCGGATGGCGGCTTGAGAATGTCGATCTAAATTTCCATCTCTTAACGTCCTCGCCGGATCAGTTTTTCGCAAGTTTGAACGAAACAAAACAAAAGGAGATTCGTCGACTCAAGCGGGCGGGCACTGTCTTTGCAGCCGTGCCTACCGCTGAGGCGCAGCCCGTTTACGACGTAATTGCGAAAAACCGAGTACACCTCGGCCACCCAATGACAATGTCGTGGCCGGCCGTCGTCTCATTGGCAAATGCCTTTCAAGAGAGAGTCAAATTCTTTGGCGCGTTCAGGGGCGAGGAAATTCTGGCGGGCGCAATTTGTCTGTCGATTGCGAAACATTACCTGTACGTATTTTATTGGGGCGACGCGCCGCAGTATCGCAAAGAGTCTCCCGTCATGTGTCTCGCCGAAGGTATCGTTGCTTACAGCAACCAAGCCGGGATCTCGGTGATTGATCTAGGCACCTCAAGCGACGCATCCAAGCCCGACGAAGGATTGATCTCCTTCAAGAGATCGCTGGGTTGCTCCACCACGACCAAAGCAACCTTTCGTCTGGATCTCTAGTCCGTAGCGCGTGGTCCAGGGCGCACCCGCCGGCCCGGCTCGGCGGATCGGCCGGCATCCGCCCTCTCCAGCGCCTTCCTGAGCGTCCGCAACCGCGCCGTACAGACCGCGCAAAACCACTGCCCACATGCTGCGCAAGCCTTGCGGTGCCGAAGCCGCGTCGCCACAATCGCTCCAATCCCGTGTCGATGTCGCTCGCCGCGATGGAGGAAGGACGAAAATGGTGGCCGATCCAAAGTCTCTCGACGGCAAAGTCGCTACCGCGCGTTACGCCAAGACGAGCTACGACGACTTCAAAGCGATGGCCACCGACAGCACGCTGACTGAGAACGAGAAGCTTGGATTTCCCGATGCTTTGCGCGCGCCATTCGAAGACGCGATTTGGGACGACATCGCTGTGAAACTGCCTGCGCTACTTGGCAGTCGCGAGAAGACTGTGCTCGACATCGGTCCCGGGTGCGGCCCGCTCGCCCGGCGCATCATTCGCGACTGCACAGCGCGCGACCACACGCTTGTCATGATTGATCACGTCGAAATGCTCGATCAGTTGCCACAATCCGCGCGCTCTCATCGCGTTGGCGGCCGCTTTCCCAACGATATAGCGAGGATCAAAGCCATCGCGACAGGCTTCGACGTCATTCTTTGCTATAGCCTGCTCCAAATCGTCATCGTCGACGCCAACCCCTTCGACTTTGTCGATCAAACGCTAAGTCTGCTTAACCCGGGTGGACGCGCTCTCTTCGGCGATATTCCAAACGTTTCTATGTTGCGGCGCTTCTTGGCGAGTTCAGCAGGCGCAGACTATCACAGCGCGTACATGCGGACTGACGAACCGCCCGTCGTCTCAGCATTTGAGCATGCGCACGGCCGCATCGACGACGGCATGATGGTCGGCTTGCTAATCCGCGCCCGGCAAGCGGGCTTCGACGCCTATGTTCTTCCCCAATCTCCGGGGGCGCCAATGGCCAACCGGCGAGAGGATTTGCTCATCGTGCGACCGTAGGACCACCGCGCACGATCAACCTCGCAACTCATCGTTCACTATAAACGATGTAAGATCCTTGACCTGACAACTGCGGCGATCTGCGGATTGCGAAGCGACCGAGGCCAAAGACTTCCGCCAGCGCCAGGGTTTCCCCCGGGGCGTAGGGCGAGTTCAATTCGTCGAAGGCAATCAGACTGCCGGTTGTCACATGCTTCTTGAGCAGTTGCAGGCACGCCTTTGTCGGTTCGTAAACGTCGAGATCAAAATGCGCCATCGCCACAATCGTCTCAGGGTGCTCCTTTAGATATTTTTCCAGTTGTTCGGCAGCGTCGCCTTTTCGAATTGCGCACCGCTCGATATTCGGCAACGGATCGAGCCCTCGACGAGTGTCGATCAGTTCCTGAAAAAACCGTTCGTAGCCCTTGCTTGTGGCCAGCGCCCCTTGTTGTATCAAGGAATCAGAGCCGTCCTTGCGATGGACTGAGGGGAAACCTTCAAAGGAATCAAACCCCACGATCAGCCGCGTAATATTAAACGGCTCATATATCGTTCGAAGGCTGTCGAACAGAACGATATCTCGTCCCCATCGACAGCCAAATTGCAGAACGACGCCGTGAACATCGAGAATCTTTCGATACAGTTCATCGAGGAAAAGCATCCTTTTCAACGACCTCGGTGTCGAGAATAAGACGACGTTCTCGGCCGCCTCCAACTGCGGCAACGGACTCTTATTGAGCAACCCAGCGATGCCCGTTTCTGCTTCACTCAGACCTTGCGGTACCAGTCGACCCTTGAGGTCGCCATAAGCCTCGTCTGTCATTGATCGCTCCGTTCTTGTGGCACGAAGGTCCCGTGGCTATTGCTGGATATCCCTAACAACGAGGGGCTTCTACTCAGATCGTCAAGGGTAGGCTGTCGACGGCACTCGAATTGCGCACTCATAACACGCATTTGGAAGGGTCGAAAACTCGATATCAACCGCCACTGCCGCTCCGGGTCATGCCTACGCCTTTAGGCATCACAAGGTAAATCGAATGGCCATGCGAGCGACGCGTTCTTGACGCCGCTTCTCGATAATGGAACGAGTCATTCGGCATGGCTAAGTAGTATCAGACTAGCTTACAAGGGCGAAGATTGTCTGCGATAGAGTCCCTCCGTCTCGTCAAGTTTCAATCCGTGATCGACGATCGCGGGAGCCTGTGCATTGTCAATGGCACGGGGCAAATCGAGTTTGCGGTCAAGCGCGTCTATTGGCTGCACGGCGTACCTGCGGGCGCTGAGCGCGCGGGACACGCTCATCGCGAACTCAAGCAATGCTACATTACTGTTTCCGGCAGCGTTCGCGTCCGCCTTGACGATGCCCACAAACGTCGTGAGACCTTTCTCAATCATCCCAACGAAGGACTATTGATAGGACCGGGGATTTGGCGCGAGCTTTGCGATTTTGCGCCCCATTCGGTGTTGCTCGTGCTGGCGTCCGAAGAGTTCGACGAAAACGATTACATACGCGACTACGAGACCTTTTATCGGGAGTACCATGGTCTTGGACTCTGAGGTAAGATTCCTCAACTTGGCCGAAGCACACCGAGAGTTAGCCACCGAATTGAACAATGCGTGGCAGCGTGTGTTCGAGTCCGGCGTGTTCATTGCGGGTCCGGAACTGGAACGCTTTGAAAGTGATTTCGCCGACTACTGCCAAACGACACATGCAATCGGTGTGGCAAACGGGCTCGATGCCCTAACTCTGATTCTGAAGGCTCTCCAAATCGGGCCCGGTGACGAAGTCATCGTTCCGTCGTTCACATTCATCGCGACATGGCTTGCGGTCTCCGCGGTCGGAGCAACGCCCGTTGCCGCCGAGCCTACGCACGGGCGTTTGAACGCGTCGCTAGAAACGGTGGCTCCCGTTGTCACCGACCGCACGCGCGCGATCATGCCGGTGCATTTGACCGGTGAGCCCGTCGATATCGAGCCGATCCTTGATTTTGCTGGCGCTCGCAACATAGCTGTAATCGAAGATGCGGCGCAGGCGCACGGTGCGCGCCGCAACGACCGGCGATGCGGCGCCTTCGGCCTCGCAGCTGGGTTTTCGTTCTATCCTAGCAAGAACTTGGGCGCGTTGGGCGATGGCGGCTGTATCACTACGAACAGTCCCCTGCTTGCCGAAACACTGCGCAAACTGCGGAATTATGGCGGGAATCGGAAATACGAACATGACTTGCAAGGCTGCAACTCAAGACTCGACGAACTCCAAGCCGCGCTGCTCGGTGTGAAACTGCGGAAGCTCGATGTGTGGAACGCCCGTCGCCGTGACGTCGCCGCGCGTTACGCTGAACGCTTGGCGGGAATCGAGAATCTTACCCTGCCATCAAGTCTGATCGCTAACGAGGCCGTGTGGCACCTTTATGTCGTGCGCACACCGCTTCGAAACCGGCTCGCCGAACACATGCGGGAGCATGGCATAGGTTGTCTCATTCACTATCCTAAGCCACCCTATCGCTACCCGCCCTATGCCCATCTCGCGCCGGGACAAAGTTCGGACGCCGACCGCCTGTGCGATAGTGTTTTGAGCTTGCCAATTGGGCCGCACATGCAGGCCCTCGAGATCGACCGCGTAACCGATGTGGTGCGATCCTTCTTTGCAGCAACCTGATCAGAGCCGTGCAGCTTCCTGCAATATTGCGCTCAATGCTGTCGGTTCGAGCGTAATGTCGTCGTCCCACTGCGCGGGTTCGCTCACGATGACGCGATATTTATGCCCAAACGCAAACGCCAGGGCGCACCAAAACGGGAAAGAGGCACCGCCGGGCAAAACTTCCACGACGGTGATCGGATTGGCGGCGAACATCATATTTGTTAGTGCGGCACCGCTGACACCGGCAAGCATCGAGACCTCTGCCATCAAGCGCAGTTGATCCGCATGAGTAAGCATTTCAGGTGAAACGGCTTCAATTCCATTCGACGCGAGGACTTCCTCCAATTTGGATTCGTTGACGATCCGTCGTTTGCGTAAGTTCCGTCGCGAAAAGTAAACGCGTCTGGTTTGCGGCCTGGGCGCGATCTCATACCAGTTGCGAACAAGCTCGGCAGCCTCACGCCATTCCGCTTGCAATGCGAACCAGCAGATAGCGTGCGCCGGTCGTGGCACGGCCTGAAACAACCGATCGGCGGTGATGACCTCGTGATGCCCGACGAATTGCACACGCACGTTCGGAAACTTGCACTCGAGAGCTTTCAAGACCTCCGCCTGATAAGGCGGAGGCGATTCGGCAAACAAAAGAGCCAGTTTTTGGCTTGCCGGAATTTGCTTCAAAGCCCGCAGTGCAACAACGATATCTTCGAAGAAATGATAATAGCTGGTCACACCAGCCGGCATGTCCATGATCGCCAAGGCCGCGCCCGGAATATGCCGACGCTTCGCAGACGGTGCGAGATGATGCGATCGCGGCCGCCCGGCAACGACCATCGCCGTTGGACGATGGATCGTCATTCCGAGCCAGCATATCACTTCGCAGTCCGGCAGCTCGAAAACCGCAATTTCCTTACTCAGCTTCAATTGGCCCGGCGCGTAGCAATCCCTCAAGTCGTCGCGGAACTCCCTCAGAAAACGATCAACGAAATCATCGACCGCAATTTCCACCCGAACGGGCTGGCCGCTGTCTAATCTGCTCGTTGCGACGATTGCCGCGTCAATGCTCTTGGGATAGATGCGCAGGAAATTGCGCGCACGCTTGCTGCGTCCTAACGTTTGACCGAAGATGAAGCCAAGAATCGCACGGGAGGAAAGCTTTTTTTTCCGAAAGCGAGCCAAGCGTGCAAGTGGCGAGCGACGGTCACGCAAGACAGCACCCTTTCGTCATCACGATCCGCGACCACTACATAGATCACACCTCCCCCGACTGTCACGTCGTGTTTGCTGTTCTATGCAAGTGGCCAAGGGAAAGCCATCTGAACTGTTCTTGACCCCTTCTCAAAGCACGAACGCTGGGCGGCAGCAACGCATTGGTTCGTGCAAAAAAGTTGCACTGCTCGGAGACACTTTGCGATCTTCTTCGTGGCTGCATGGATCCCGAATACGAAGAGTTTCCCATATTTGCTTTTTCGCTTCGCCCCGCTCCTTGCTGCCGGCTTTGCAGCAAGGCTTGGGAGGCGTGCTGTGTCCTGCCTGGAAGAAGACGCCGGCGCTGAAGGTCATTGCGCCGCAGGATCAACGTTCGAGACCGTGAGATTCGGTACAAATTTGGGATAGAATAGAGAGCCACGAACCTGCTATGCAGTTTAGGCTCGCTACTCACAGGGGCGCGCAGGCGACGGCTGCACTTTGGCAGGTGCAAGTGCGGACCTCCCGCAATCAAGGCTAGTGCAATTTCCTGGTGGAAGGGCTGACCGGTGAAGAATTTGGCTTCGGCAGGGGCGACACAAGTCGCCGACGTGTTTCTTGAATGCTTGGGTCGAGCCTCGCATCACAGGGCGCCGTATGATTATTGGCTGCTCAAGGACGCGCTCCCGGCAAACGACCTCAATGCGATCGTGGATCTGCCATTCGCGCCGCCGGACGGCGCGATCTTCAACGGCAAGCGCGAGACGAACAATTCGCTGCGCGTCTTCTTCAACCCCGACGCCCAACAGAAGTTTGCTGTGTGTCGCAGGCTTGTCGCAGGTTTCAACGATCCCAAGGTCAGGCGTGCGATCGAGAAGACGACGGGCACCGACCTTACCGATACGCATTTGCGGATCGAATATTGTCAGGATTCGCCGGGGTTTTGGCTCGAGCCACACACGGACATCGCGCCCAAGAAATTCTCAATGTCGATCTATCTGACGGACAGTCCCGGCCTCAAATTGGCCGGCACGGATATCTACCGGGGGCCGCCTGATTTCGACTACGTGACCTCGGCTCCCTTCGGCAAGAACCTCGGCATGATTTTCATTCCGGCCAAGAACACATGGCACGGAGTCGGACACCATCCCGTCCAGGAGCTTCGCAAGTCAATTATTGTCAACTATGTCACCTCGGACTGGCGCGCCACGCCCGAACTCGCCTAAGAACGCCCGATTTTTGGGCGCTTCTTCACAAGTGGGGTCGATGCGTGAGGCATGGCGATAGCCGAAATCATAGCGCAAATTCGCGGCGACAATTCGATCGAAGGTGGCCTTCTCACGAGGGCCGAAGACCGGATCGTCCTCAGCGCGCACGCTAATGACCCTTTCACTCGCGTCGGGATCTTCGTGGGCCAACATTGCACTTTTCGACGAGCCCTCGACCGCTAGGCGGATCGAAGATTCGCTCAGCCGTATGCCGAAGTGTCGTGCGACCGAGCGTATCCCGGCGCCCGGCGAAGCGAGCACATCCTCGTAGCGCAACGTGAGAACCCTATCGCCAAGGTGCGTGGCGACCTCGCCCCACCGGTTCAGAAAATGAATGTACCACCAGATGTCGCATATATAACGCTGGGCGGACGGATCGCCGGCAACATAGACATCAAAGGGCACGCCGTATGCGTCTGTCAATCGGCACCGAAGTTTGACCCCGCGTATTGCCTCATCTGCAAATGTTACCCGACGGCGGGCCAGGAACCGGGCTCTGAGTTCCAATGTTTGTTGTTCCCGATGCTCGAAGACGGAGGTGTGGGCGGCGCGGAGGTCTCATCACACGCAGCGCCGCCCACATCTGCGTCCTTCACGACCGCCATGTTCAGTACACTGATCGATTCCACCGCGACCAGGCGGGTTGCTGACGTTCGCCTGATTGACCGCAGAAGCCTCTGGACGATTGAGTGTTGTTTGTCGCTGAACGTCACGGGGTCGAATTCTGCAAGACGGCGTATGATTGCGAGCGCCGTCATCTGAGGTTCGACCATCAACCAGGCGTTGATCGCAGCGAGATGCGGATCAAGCTTGGAAGGCTGGCGCGCGCGGACCTTGTAGGGCCGACGTTGCCTACGATGCGTCGCACGGATCTCGCCGGTCGGGCCCTTTCCAAGGGTTTCAGCAAATATTGCCGGATTGGTCGGCGCTGGGTTGGGTGATGCGGCCCATCTGCGCCGGTCGATGCGCTCGCCAAGCTCGGCCTGCGCCGCTCGAATCTCGCCAAGCAGCGCGATTGCATCGAGACCTCGGTAGACCATGCGCAGCTGCTGCTTGATTGCCTTCGAGAGGCCGGGATGCGCTAGCGCACGTTCATAGGGTGTCTTGGGCGGGTGGTACTGCTTGATGATCTTCGCCCCCTCGCGTCGCTTCGCCTTCAATTTGAATGACGGCTGAAAGAAGTTCACAAAGAGCCGAGCTGCCCCATAGAGCCGCATCATCACGCGCGCCGTTTCGATCCCATCGAAGCGGCCGTAGCCAACCAACCGCCGCACGATCGCGCCATTCTTCTGCTCGACGAACGCCTGATCATTCTTCTTGTAAGCTCTCGAACGAGTGACTTCGATGTTCTGAGAGCGACACCACGGCACGACGGCGTCGTTCATAAAAGCGCTGTCGTTGTCGAAGTCGGCACCGCGGATCAACCACGGGAACAAGCTTTGAGCCCGCGCCAACGCCTCGACGACCAGGCTCCCGTCACGGGTTATGAGCGGCAGGCATTCGGTCCACCCCGTGGCCACATCGACCATCGTCAGCGTTTGGATGAAGGAACCGGCGACAGACGGTCCTCCATGCGCGACCATGTCGATCTCGCAGAACCCTGGCGGTGGACTATGCCAGTCGTTGAACGTGCGGATCGGCACTTCACGCCGGATCGCGGTATAGAAGCCCACGCGTCGCCGACGGCCGCCCGATGCCGCAATCTTCACGCTGACTAATTTGCGATCGATTGTTGCAGCGCTTACGCCTTGGAGGAGCGTGCGTTCGCTGCTCGATAATTTGAGACGCCCATGCCGCTCGAGGGCCGGCAGCAGTACGGGGATCATCACCTTCAACCGCTTCCCACACACGCGGTCGGAGGCCTCCCAGAGCGCGGTGAGCGCATCGCCCACGCTCTCATATTTGCCGTGCCTGCTCTCGATCCCCGCCGGCGCGCCTGCTGCACGGCGCGAAAGCGTCCGAACAGCGTGCTTGCGATGCCAACCCGTCACCGCGGTCAATTCATCGAGGATGCGACCTTTCTCCTTCCGCCCCGCAGATCGGTAACGCTCAACTACCGCTGCCGTCACCTCGCGCCGCGCGCCCATGCTGATCTTGCTCGCCATAGGCGTCACCGACCCGATTCGGTGACGCCGCCCCAGTCATCGGCGCAAGTTGTTCAGTAACATTCTTGGTGAGGCAATGCGGGTCAATATTCCATGCCGATTCACACTGGGGTGCGACGAGCGAGGACGAACTTGCAAGCTGCGCCGACACGGCGGGCAAGACACGCTGGTACGACGCCGAGCAGCGCCTGCGCAATCAGGTCGATCGCACGTATGATGCGCGGACCGTCGGTGAGCTCGAGAACGGTTCGCGCGGTTCGAGCGCCGACACGCCCCCCGACATCGACGTCAAGGTGGTGATCGACAACATGGGCTACCGTGTGCCTTTCACGCCGATGAAACCGCCGGGCTATCGAGAAGCTTCGCGTGGCACCTAGCGGCCAAGCTCTTTCAGCTTCACCGCGAAACGAGGTTAGCGATTGAGCGGAGACCAAGCAGGGTCGGACGCTTCACCGGGTGTTATGACACGGCGTTCGTTCCGGCCCGTTAAGTCAATCGACCATATTTGTGAGACGCCACTGGCACCGCCTCGGCCGGGTGTCGTGCGTGTGAACAGAATTACCCGTCCGTTCGGCGACCATGTCGGACCTTCGTCGGAAAAGCTCTGCGTCAAGATTCGCTCGCCCGAACCGTCGGGGCGCATAACCCCAATCGCAAACGTCGCGCCAAACTGCTTCGTGAACGCGATCAAGTCGCCGCGCGGCGACCACACGG
>JANYBR010000310.1 GCA_025360685.1 Pseudomonadota bacterium | reverse complement strand
ATCGATCCGCTGACCGGCGAGGAAGAGATCGCGGATTCATCGGCTTTTAACGTGTCGCGAATGATGCAGCGTCCGCGGGACCAGACTGTCGATCCGAATAATCCTCAGACCTGGGGAAAGGTGCAACGCAACGCGCCCTGCCCCTGTGGTTCAGGACGCAAGTTCAAGCACTGCCACGGCGCACTCGTTTGATCGCGTTCGGCTCACGGGCCGGGTGAAGGACGCATCTTTCCCGTTGCCGCCGCGCAGCGGCGTTCAGTGGGCGTCGAACGCCGCCTTGAGATCAGGGTCGCTAAACAGTTTCAGCGACAACTTCTCATAGAGACCTGTAAAATTGTTGATGGCATCGGGGATTGCAACCGCGCCGATGAACGATGAATTCCATTTCGTGCTCACGGCGAGGTCTTTGTCGAAGACAGGTTTTCCGCCCTTTAGGAGGGTGAACTTCGCATCCAGCGACGCGGTGCCGGTTCCGATCGACGAGTCCACGTTGCGACTGTTCAGCGTTCCCTGCAGCACGTACGGCGAAGCCGAGTCGAACCGGCCCGCGGCGCGCAAGTCCGCCGTCAGAGTGTCCCGGAGTGCGCCGGCGAATGATCCGCCAGGCGCCTTGAAGTTATTGATCGCGCGGATGGTGACAGACTTGTCGTCCGATGGCGACAGGTTCGGTCCCGGTACGAATTCACCGACATTAATCGCCGGAATAGTCTGACCGCGAATGGTTTCGATCGCGGACATCGACGCCTGCGGCGCGCCGATCTGCGTCGAGCACGCCGCAAGCGACAGCGAGATGAACGCTGCCGCGGCCAATTTATCGAACATTTGCTTTTCCCCGCTATTTACCGAATGCCGGATCGCCGGCGAGCTCGTTGAGACCGTTGGAGACAACTGTCCGAACCATGATGTTCACGGCCTCGTCTATGTTCGAAACCTTCACGGCCGCATTGGGTTTGGACGCAGTTGCGCCAATCGACGTGTAAATTGCGTCGCGCGACATTTTCGTGATTTTGGGCTCGTTCGGTCCGCCGATATAGTCGATGGTGCAGACATATCCGTCGCCTACGGTCGCGCCTGCCAGGCCGAATGTAAGGCCGACGGCGAACCCCTTTGCGAAAGCATCGTCGGAAAGCGGAACGTTGTTGATCGTCACTTGCAACAAGGCTCCGTTTGGCTGCGGCTCGCTTGCCACGGTGGAAAACAGCCCGCTGTCCTGCACCGCCTTCGTGACCCTGTCTTTAGTCAGATCGCGCGCACGTGTATTGCTGGCCCCCTTCGTCTGGAAGTCGAACAGAAATTGCACCGGCATCCGATGCGCAACCGCCACACGCTCTGCCGGAGTGACTTCGTGGACAGTGTTGTCAACATAGAATGAAGCGCACGCACCAAGCAGCGTTACTGACGCAACGGCGAGTGCTCGCGCGATAAGCTTCGCGCCGGATCGAAAGATCGTCATGATTCCCCCAGTTGGAACTCGTCGCAGCCGGCGACAGCCCTCGCTGCCCAATTTTGCCCGGCTTGGCGCCAAGATCAAGGCCGGTAAGTGCCCGACCGACAGCGTCAACCCAAATTGTGCCTTTCGATTTTTTGCAACACGGTCCAACATGTGTCGGACTACAAGGGATCAGGCATGCGCGCATTTACCATTGAAATCCCACAGACCCGCCTGGACGCCATTCGCACGCGCGTGCGCGAGTATGAGTGGCATGAGATGCCGCGCGGCGAAGGTCTCGAAGGCAGCTGGGCGTTCGGGGCCAATCTCGATTACATGAAGTCGCTGTGCGCCTACTGGGTCGACGGTTACGACTGGCGCAAGTGGGAAAAGGCGCTGAATGCCTTTCCGCAATTCATCGCGCGGGTCGAGGATATCGACCTGCACTATTATCATGAACAGGGATCGGGTCCGGCGCCCAAGCCGCTGATCCTCAGCCATGGCTGGCCGGGATCTGTGTTCGAGTTCCTGCGCGTCATCGACAAGCTGGCGCACCCTGAGAAGCACGGCGGCGACGTGAAGGACGCGTTCACCGTTATCGTTCCGTCATTGCCGGGCTACGGATTCTCCGGAAAGCCAAAGCGGCCAATCGGGCCGCGCACGACGGCACGCCTGTTCGACAAGCTGATGACGGATGTTGTGAAGCTACCGAACTACATCGCGCAAGGCGGCGATTGGGGCAGCGCCATCTCGGCGCTCATGGGTTACGAAGGCAAAGGCTGTCGTGCCGTGCACCTCAACATGATGGGCTGGGTAACGCCGGGCGTCGGCCCCGAAACGGAAGAGGAAAAAGCGTTTGCCGCCAAGGCTGCGCAACTCTTTCAGGCCGAAGGCGCGTATTTCCTGGAACACACGACGAAGCCGCAAACGCTGTCCTACGGAATGATGGATTCGCCCGTCGGGACTGCCGCATGGATCGTGGAGAAATTCCACGGCTGGTCCGACTGCCGCAAGGGCTTCGAGAACACCTACACGAAAGACCAGCTGCTCACGAATGTGATGATCTATCTCGTCACTCGCACGTTCAACACCGCAACCTGGATGTATCGCGGCCGTGCCGAGGAGCAGTTCACCATGCCGATACCGAAGGGTGCGCGGATCGAAAAACCTACCGGCATCGCCGCATTTCCGATCGATCTCATACCATTTCCGCCCCGCAGCCAGGTCGAGCGCAGCATCAACGTCGCGCATTGGACGAGCTTTACCGAAGGCGGGCATTTTGCAGCGCTAGAACGCCCCGACGATTTGGTCGGCGATATCCGGACATTCGCCAGGACACTCGGCTAGACCGTCAGATTGCGGCCCATTTCGAGATATTTTTCGCGTCGCTCGCGGCGAAGCTGATCGCCGGGGATGCGATCCATTTCCGCAAGTGCGCGCGCGATCTGTTCGCCGACATTGAGGATCGTTTCCTCCGGCGCCCGGTGCGCGCCGCCGATCGGTTCGGGCACGATGCCGTCGATGACCTTCAGGTTCAAACAATCCTGAGCGGTAATCTTCATCGCGGCGGCGGCGTCCTGGGCCTTCTCCGGCTTGCGCCAAAGGATCGAGGCGCAGCCTTCCGGCGAGATCACCGAATAGATTGAATGCTCGAGCATGAACACGCGATTGGCCGTGGCGATGGCAAGCGCGCCGCCCGAGCCGCCTTCACCGATAATGGTCGAAACGAACGGCACACGCAGATTGAGACAGGCCTGCGTCGAGCGTGCGATGGCTTCGGACTGGCCGCGCTCTTCGGCGGCAACGCCGGCATAGGCGCCGGACGTGTCGACCAGCGAGATCACGGGCAGGCCAAAGCGGTTCGCCATCTCGAACAGCCTTTCTGCTTTGCGATAGCCTTCGGGCATCGCCATGCCGAAATTGTGCTTGAGGCGCGTCTTCGTGTCGTTGCCCTTCTCATGCCCAATGACTGCGACCGCCTTGCCGCGAAAGCGCGCCAGAGCGGCTATGATGGCATGGTCGTCGCCGAATGAGCGGTCGCCGGCTAGCGGGGTGAACTCGTCGAACAGCTGGCGCGAATAGTCCGAGAAATGTGGGCGGCCGGGATGGCGCGCGACCTGGACCTTCTGCCATGGCGTCAGCTTGGCATAGATATCCTTGATCATGCCGTCGGCGCGCGACTGAAGGCGGCCGACCTCGGTATCGATCTGCATCGCCGGATCTTCCTCGGCGAGCTTTCTCAGCTCGACGATCTTGCCTTCCAGCTCGGCGATCGGGCGTTCGAATTCCAGATAAGCGTGCATCGTCTCTCGCGGTTTTACCGGGGGCGGCGAAAAAAGGGCCGAAAACTGGCAATGCCATACCGGCCTGTCAACAATTCTATCCCTGATATGCGCTTTTTCGGTCACAAATCCAGAGGCTGGCACGTCTTTAGGATGTAACTGGAGGGACCAGGCAATGGCCGTCAGACTGCTGCTTCTGATTGTCGGGCTGTTTCACACCGCAAACGGGCTGCTGATGCTGGCTTTTCCCAGCCGGTGGGCGGCAGCCGTCGTGCATCAACCTGCCCCAATGCGTCTGGAGCTGCACTTCATCGCCGACATCGGCATGGCGTTCCTGGCGAGCGGAGCGGCGTTGATCTGGAGCGCGCGGCGCGGACCCGCGTTCGCGCCGTGGGCGATCGCCGGAGCCGCCTGGCCCGCCCTGCACGCCCTCATTCATCTGCGCGAATGGCTGATGGACGGTCTGCCGGCGACGAGCGGAGACATTCTCAACGAAGGCATTGGAGTCATACTGGTCGGAGCGGCGGGCGTGGTGCTCGCCTGGGTCCGGCAGCGCGAACGAGGCACACCATGATGAAATCGATGATGCATGCCGCAACCCGCAAGATGGAACGGATGTTCGGCTATGACGCCACCTACATTCACGAGGTGATCGACACGTCGGAGGCTGCGGGATTCAAGTTCATGCTCAGCCAGCTCGTGGGCCAGCACAGACAAGGCGTCTCCAAAGACGCCTGGTTCGCGGCCAAGCTCGCCGCCGCGCTGAGCGAAGATTGTGGTCCCTGTACACAGTTGTGCGTCGACATGGCCGTGCGCGCCGGCGTCAGTCCACAAAAAATGGCGTCACTGGTGCGTGGCGATATTGACGCCGCGGGCGACGACGCCGCATTCGGCTATCGTTATGGGATGGCGGTGGCGACCAATTCTCCGACTTCACTGGATCTCGTCGAGCAGGCGGGCAAGCGCTACGGAGACAAGGGCAGAGTATCGCTTGCCCTGGTCGTGGCCGCGACGCGGGTCTACCCCGCCCTGAAGCGCGGGCTGGGCCACGGTGCGGCGTGCGCCAAAATCGAAGTCGCCAACCAGTCGATTGCGGTGAAGCGCGCGGCATGACGCAAGAGCGCCTCCGCATCTTCGAAACCCAGCGCTCCCATCTGCTTGGCATCGCCTATCGCATGTTGGGTGAAATGAGTGCGGCGGAAGATGTCGTGCAGGAGGCATGGCTGCGCTGGCAACGCGCGGAGCCAGCCGACATCCGCGATCCGCGAGCGTGGCTCTCAGCCGTGTCCGTCCGTCTTTCGCTCGATGCGCTACGCAAGGCGAGGGCGCGGCGCGAGACCTATGTCGGCCCGTGGCTGCCCGAACCGCTCCTGCCGGACGACATGCGCGTCTTTGCGGCCGACGCGCCTGCGGCGCGGGCGGAGTTGGCGTGGGACCTGTCGCTGGCCTTGCTGCATATCCTGGAGCGGCTGTCGCCGGAGGAGCGCGCCGCGCTGATCCTGCATGATGCCTTCGACTGCGACTACGCCACGATCGCGCAAGCGCTCGAGAAATCCGAACCGGCCTGCCGCAAGCTGGTCTCCCGGGCACGAGAGCGCGTGAAGTCGCGGCGGCCGCGCCACACCGTGACCAAGGAACAGCACCGGGCACTGGTGGACAAATTCGTTCTTGCAGCGGCGAGCAATGACCCAAATCAGATATCGGGCCTGCTCGCGAGTGATGTGATTTTGTACTCGGACGGCGGAGGCCGCGCGGCTGCGGCACTAAATCCTATCTATGGCGCGGACCGGGTGATGCGCTTTGCGATGGGCGTGATGCGGAAGTTCGCCCCTGCGGATGGCTTCACACTCGAGCCGACCGAGATTAACGGCACGCCTGGCTTCCTGTTGCATACGAACGACGGGGTGCACTCCGCCCTGACGATGGAATTCCACGGCGAGTTGATCAGCGCCATCTATCTGGTGCGCAATCCCGAGAAACTGACCCGAGTCAGCCGCCTGTCTTCTGTCGGATCATCGCCATCTGCTTGACGATAACCTCCGCCTGACGGATCGACGCGGCATCGATCAACACGCCATTGAGTGAAGCCGCGCCCGAGCCGGTGCTGTGCGCACTCTTCATCGAGGCGAGGATCGCTTCGGCGCGTTCGACTTCTTTCAGCGGCGGCGTGAAAATTTCGTTCGCGAGTTCCACCTGGCTGGGATGGATCGCCCACTTTCCTTCGCAGCCGAGGATCGCCGTGCGGTTGGCCTGGGTGCGGAAGCCATCCGGGTCCAGGTAGTCGCCGAACGGACCATCGATCGCCATGATGCCATGCGCACGCGCAGCTTGAACAAGGCGGAATAGCGGATAGTGCCACAGATCGTTCCAGTGGCGCTCGCGATGGCCGGCCTCGTCCTTGTCGGTGAGC
>JANYBR010000291.1 GCA_025360685.1 Pseudomonadota bacterium | reverse complement strand
CTCCTTGGGGCGAGAAAGTCTAACTGACGATGTGTCCGACGAGGGGAAGCTTACGCCAGGTCTTCGACATAATCGTGAATTTCCGCCGTTTTCACGCTTGGATACACCCCCACGACAAAGAAACTCCGGATGGCCGGTAGTGTCCTAGTTTGAGTCGTGACAAACCAGCTGGGCTCGGGGCGGGGCGCTAGCTTTCCCCGATGGCCAACCGTTCCGTGTTATGGATCGCGGCATCCTCAGTCGCCGCCGCCTCGATCATGTGCATCATCCGAGGCTGGACCCCTCGCCACTTCGCGTTCGGCCTCATCGGTGCGCTCACCTACTTCGCCGTCAAACACATCTGGATCATCAACAAGGGGGCGCCGTGATGCCCAAGAAAGCCGCCCCCAAGATGCGCCCGGACGCC
Source organism: Pseudomonadota bacterium (assembly GCA_025360685.1). GTDB lineage: Bacteria > Pseudomonadota > Alphaproteobacteria > Micropepsales > Micropepsaceae > Rhizomicrobium. The sequence goes on along the minus strand of JANYBR010000291.1, from coordinate 1,757 downwards.
GGTCGTGGCCCCGTTTGAACTGTTACAAAAGGACTAACGGCTTTTCGCGATCTCATCTCGCAGCCGTTCCTCCATTGCGGTGAGGCGGGCGGTGAGTCGCTTCTCAAGTCGCTTTGTCGGCCATTCAATCAGCAAATCCGCGAAAATGAGCGCCGAAAGAATGGCGGTGATAACGAGTAGCCCGTGATCGGTCATAGCGTGGCCCCTTCTGGGTGATCCGAGAAGCTACGGTCACGAGCCAAACTAGGACACTACCCGCCGCCGTCCTCCATCAAGCATACATCGCGGCGGCCGAACCGCTCGGCCTCGTCGGCAGCACGCGCGTGTCATGCGTCTCGCAGGTTCGTCAGCGCTTGTGCTTGGCTGCCGTCCCTCTTGCTGCCTTGATTCTGTCTTGCTCGGCCTCGTACAGCACTTCGAGCATCTGGTCGTTGCTGGGCGGGAGCGACGGCGAGCGCACCTGCCGGTACCATTCCACGCCAGATCCAAAGCGCCCAGACTGCAGATTCTGGCCTGGCTCCATGGCATCGATGAGGATTCCCTCGACGTGATTGAGAACTGTACTGCGCAACGAGTGAAATGCGTTGTTTTCATTCGAGAGTTTGCCGGTTTTCAGAACGGATCGCAGTCCGTACCAACTAAATCTGTTCCACCTGCCTCTAAGATCGGAATCGCGGTGCTGCTTCAAGCGCGCAAGTAGGCGTTGCTCGCCAGAGCCAACTTGGCCTGCGTAGATCGGCTGAAAGTCTGCGTAAAGAACGTACACGGCGATCTGTTCTCGGAAATCGACTTGGGGGCTCTTCTTCTTGGAGGAAAGCACGCCAAGCAAGGAGCCAGGTTTGGGGCCCTTTCCCCAAAACACATCGTCCGTGTGCCAGTGCAAGCCGATAGTCTGAATCATCGCCCTCTCTCAGGTATGCACAATGTCTTGCGCTTCTGCGGCGGCCGCATTCGCGGCGAACCCGCTCCACCGCTTCACGCACCTTACTGCTTCCAGTTCGCCGCGGAATCGTTGTACTTCTCGTGCGACTTCATGTAGTACGCCAATGGGATTGTTACAGTGTCCGCTGTGCCCAGTCCCTCAACGGTTAGCTCGGTGAAGTAGGCATTCATTGCGCTAAACAAGCACCTTTGGAAGGAAGCCAAAGTGTCTTGCACCCGAAGATCCGTCCTTTCGCGAAATCCTTGAACAAGACCGTCGAATGTCATTGTCACGGGGTAACCCTCGTCGGGTCCATGAAGAAGCGTATTCGCGAAGTGCAGGGCCGTACCGTCGCGCCACACACCCACCATCCTCAGGCGGTGAAGTTCGCGAACCACGGTGTCGGAGGCCGACGCAGCGAGGTAGTTCTCGGCGGCGTCTTGAGTTACAAGGCTGTCGTACCACTTCACGAACGAATCGCGGATGGAGTCCGGTGCAAAATGACGTTCCCGCGAGAACAGCGCGTTGGGATCAGGAGGTGAAAGCACCGCCTTGCAATGCCCTTCATACGTCGTAATCGGCTTCAGTGGCGTGTCGGCGCACCCCGACAATAGGGAGGCCGCCGCTATCGCAGCCCACTCTCGGACGAAAACCCTCAACGTGTGATACATGGTTCTCCTGAGGATGCCTCGTTCGCCGCCTTGTATCTCTGAATCTGTGTACTGTCGTACCTTCTGGATAGGGTGGTAACCCGTTCCGCCTAGGGGCCTCGAGCCCGTGCGTTAGCCTGGGTGCCACCCGTTGTTGATCGCCGAGAGCCCGAACAGTTGCCCGG
>JANYBR010000264.1 GCA_025360685.1 Pseudomonadota bacterium | reverse complement strand
CGACGTGACGATGGTGTTTCAGCTCACGCCGGGCACCGAGGCGCCCGCCGAGATGAACTTCTACCTGCCGCAATTTCGCGCCGTGTTCATGGCGGAGAATGCGAACCTGACCATGCACAATCTGTTGCCGGCGCGTGGCGCGCTGGTGCGCGATGCCAAAGCCTGGGCGGATTATCTGACCGAGTCGATCAGGCTGTTCGGCGATAAGAGCGATGTGATGTTCGCGGCGCACGGCATCCCGCGTTTCGGCATGAGCGAGATCGTTGCGTTTCTTTCCAGTCACCGCGACGCCTACAAGTTCCTGCATGACCAGACTGTGCGGTTGATGAACAGCGGACTCACGTCCACGGAAATCGCCGAAGTGCTGAAGCTGCCGGACGTGCTGGCGAAGCAATGGTTCAATCGCGGCTATTACGGCACGATGAGTCACAATTCCAAGGCCGTGTATCAGCGCTATATGGGCTGGTACGACGCCAATCCCGCCAATCTCAATCCGCTGCCGCCAGAACCCGCAGCCAAGCGCTATGTCGAGGCGATGGGCGGCGCTGCGTCGGTGCTGGTGCAGGCCGGCAAGGCGCAAGCCACCGGCGAGCTGCGCTGGGCGGCGACCCTGCTCAATCACCTGGTATTTTCCGACGAGAACAACAAAGCGGCGCGCGACCTGCTCGCTGCGGTTTATACTCAGATGGGCTTCGAGTCCGAGGCCGGCACCTGGCGGAACATCTATCTCACCGGAGCGCAGGAACTGCGCGATGGCGTGGCGAAGCTGCCGCCGGGCGCCATGAGCATGGACGTGCTGGCCGCAACGACGACGCCGATGCTCCTGGATTTCGCCGCCGTGCGGGTTAATCCCAAGAAGGCGTCGGAGCGCGCCTTCAAGCTCAATATCGAACTGACCGACCGCAACGAAAAGCACCTGATCACCGTCGAGAACGGCGTGCTGGTCCATGAAGCGGGAGTCGTCGACCCTGCCGGCGATGCTACCGTACGGCTCAAGCGGCCCAGTCTGCTGATGACGCTGCTTGCCGGCGTCCCGGCAGCCGGACAGATCGCGTCCGGCGATATCGTGATCACGGGAGATGCCGCGCTCTATGAAGCACTGGTTGGCTTGATCGAGCCGATTGCGGCGAACTTTCCGGTCGTCACGCCGTAGTCGCCGCCGAACGTCGATACCGAAAGGTCCTCCGGCTGAGGGACTGTCGCAAGGAGAAGTTCATGAACGTCGAAGACGCCCTCTATCCCACCCGCGAACGCATCGTTGAACTCATGGGCGATACGAGCGCCGAGCCGATCGTGATGCTGAACCTGCTCAGGTTTCGCGCCAAGGCCGAGTATCCCGACGGCCGCAAGAGCGAGCTGACCGGCCGGCAGGCCTACAACATCTACGGCGAGGCGATGCGCAAGGTGGTGGAGCGCGAAGGCGGCAGGTTCATCTTCGCAGCGGACATCAAGTCGCTGGTGATCGGCGTGGTCGACGAGCTGTGGGATATCGCCGCGCTGGTGGAGTATCCATCCTCGTCGGCCTTCGCCAGAATCGCCAGCTCGCCGGAAGTGGCAGAAATCGGCGTGCATCGTGCCGCCGGTCTCCAAGGCCAGCTGCTCATCCGTGTCGCCCAGCGCGCCATGCCGTAACCGGGGAATGTGCCATGCGTCTGGTACCGCTGATCGTCATTGGTTTTATGATGCTCATCAATTTCGTGCGCGGCTCGATCCATGCCTTCGCCCCGGACGGCGGCGCCCACGCGATCGCCGGATTGGACATTTCGCAAAACGGCCAGACGATCCTCAGCCTGTTCGCCACGCTTGGATTGCATCAGATTGCGATGGGCCTGTTCCAGCTCTACGTCCTTGCGTTCCGGCGCGATCTGATTCTCCTCGCGCTCGCGCTGCAGACGCTCGAGACCGCGTTCGGCGTCGCCAATCTCTATTTCTATCGCACCATGCCGGTCGTCGTGCCCGGCGCCGCGTTCAATGCGGTACTCCTCGTATTGCTCTTATCCACCAGCGCGCTCGCGGCAAGACAGTGGACAACGCGGTGAGTGCTCGGGATTGAGCCGCACGAGATGCCAAAAAGTCGAAAATCGCATGGCGATCCGATCGCACGATGCGCTTCAGTTGGCGGCGACGCTCTGGCGCCCGGCGCTGAAGCGGTAGGTGAAGGCCGTCAAAACACTGCTGGCGATTTCGCCATCCTCGGACAGTGGCAGATAGATCGATTGCATGCTGTAGCGCAGTTTGTTCGTCCAGCGGATGTTCGCGATCGATGCCAGAAGCGGCCGCCTGGCGAGCGCCGTTTCGCGATAATTTTGCAGCACGCAGGCGCCAAAATCTTCCCATGCACCGGCATAGAGTTCGCGCACCGTCTTGCCAGCGCCATCGGCGAGAAAATAGCGCGAGACGTCCGTGCCGATGAGCTTGAAGCGAAAATCATCGAAGCCGGCAAGCGCTTCGGCGATGACGATTGATCCGATATGCGCCTTGATGTCGGCGGGACTGATGTCGGCACGCGCCGGCATGGGCCGCGAGCCGCGAACGCGCTCCCAATGGTCGTGAAAAAACCGCAAGATCGGATTTTCTGTGCGCATGGCTTCGCGATCGACGAATGCTCGCGCGATCCCGCCGCCCACGGTCTCTTCTGACTTGTCCATTGCCCCAGCAACCTCAATCAAGCGGACCATGTGCGTGGCGCGCTGCACTCTTTTAACGCGGACTGGCTAACGAGGCGTTTCCATTTGCTTCGCGCCGATTCGACAGGGTCTGCCGCAGCGGACTCCCGGTCAATCGCCGCTTGCAGGGCTCGGCCGGCGCAATTGTGCCTGAGCCGTAATCAACCGAACGTTGCGGGCAGTCGGTGGGCCGTCCTAGCATGGCGCTAGATGCAAGGCTCCGATCCTCACCGGCCGTCCGGCCCGCTCGCGGGCGTGCGCGTGCTCGACATGACGTCGGTCGTGCTCGGGCCGATCGCGACACAGATTCTGGGCGACTATGGCGCCGACATCATCAAGATCGAAGGTCCGGCCGGCGACATGATGCGCACCAACGGCGTGTCCCTGCATCGCGGCATAAGTTCGATCTTCCTGGCGCTCAATCGCAACAAGCGCTCGCTGTGCCTGAACCTGGCTACCGCCGAAGGCGCTGCGGTGCTGCGGCGGATGATTTCGAGCGTCGACGTGCTGGTCCACAATATGCGCGTGGAGGCGATCGAGCGCCTGGGCTTCGGATACGCGCCCGTCCGCGCGATCAATCCCAGGATCGTCTATTGCGCCGCGACCGGCTTCGACCAGGACGGACCGGATCGCGACAAGCCCGCTTTCGACGACATCATCCAGGCTGCCTGCGGCCTCGCCGCGGTGGCGAGCACCGGGCGCGAACAGCCCGACTATGTTCCCACGCTCGTCGCCGACAAGACGGCGGGCATGGCGGTGGTCAACGCCGTTCTCGCCGCTCTGTTCCATCGCGAGCGGACCGGCCGCGGCCAATATGTCGAAGTGCCGATGCTGGAAACGCTGACGGCCTTCGTGCTGGCCGAGCATCTGGGCGGACTGACATTCGATCCTTCTCCGGCGAAGGCGGGCTATGCGCGGCTTCTAGCCGGCGGCCGCAAGCCCGCGCCGACCAAGGATGGTTATCTCGCGCTCCTGCCCTACACCACCGATCAGTGGCTGGCGTTCCTCAACGTGGCCGGCCGCGCCGATCTGGCGCAGTCGCTCGGCATCGCCGACCGCGTGACCCGCAATGCCAACATCCAGAAGCTCTACGCGGCGCTGGCGGAAATCACGCGCACAAAAACCACCGCGGAGTGGATGCGCATTTGCAGCGAGCTCGATATTCCGGCAACGCCGATCTATGCCCTCGACGATCTGCCCGAACATCCGCAGCTCAAAGCGACCAAGCTGTTTCAGACCATGGCGCATCCGAGCGAGGGCACTGTGCGCTATGTGCGGCCGCCGACAAAGTTCGCCGACTCGCCGGCCAGTGTGCGCCGGCCCGCGCCGCTGCTCGGCCAACATAGTTGCGAGCTGCTGCGCGAGGCGGGCATCGCAGAAAACGAAATCGAGACGCTGTTGAGCAGCAAGACCGTAATGCAGCGCGCGACCGACCAGATTTCACAAAAGGTGTAGGACGATGGAATTCGAACTTTCCGAAGAACACCGCATGCTCAAGGAGCTGGTGCATCGCTTCGTCAAGGACGAGCTGATGCCGCTGGAAGCGGGCGTGCTGGCACGCGAGGCGGCCGGACAAGGCTTGACGCTACCAAAGGCGGAACAACAGCGCATCGACGCGGTCTCGAAATCGCTCGGGCTCTGGGGACTCGACGCGCCGGCGGACATTGGCGGCTCCGATCTTCCGGCCGTGGCGCTGATCGGGGTGAACGAAGAGCTTGGACGAACGATCACGCCCTACACCCTGCCGCCGGACTCGCCGAACCTGCGCATGCTGATGGCCACGGTCAACGAGCGTCAGCGCGAAGCCTATCTGGCGCCGTATGTGCGCGGCGAAACCATATCGGCGATCGGCATTTCCGAGCCGGGTGCAGGTTCCGATCCGTCTGCGATGCTCACGCGCGCCGAACGCCAGGGCGAGGACTGGGTGCTCAACGGCCGCAAGATCTGGATCAGCCGCGCCGAGCATGCCGACTTCACCATCGTCATGGCCTTGACCAACAAGGAGAAGCGCGCCCGCGGCGGCATCTCCGCCTTTCTCGTCGACAAGGGCACGAAAGGCTTCAACGTGCTGCGGCGCATTCCCATGGTCGGCGGCGTGTTCACCTATGAGGTCGCGCTCGAGGATTGCCGCGTCGAGGGCTGGAAACTGCTCGGAGCCGAAGGTTCGGGCTTTGCGCCCATGCAGATCCGGCTCGGCACGCGGCGGCTCGAGATGGCGGCCTGGTCGATCGGCATGGCGCAGCGCGCGCTCGACATGATCTGTGCCTTTGCGCCGCAACGCGTGGTGTTCGGCCAACCGCTTTCCGAACGGCAGGCGATCCAGTGGTGGGTGGCGGATGCGGCAACCAAGATCCATGCCGCGCGGCTGATGACCTATGATTGCGCCTGGAAACTCGACACGGGCCGCGACGTGCGGCTGGAAATCTCCATGATCAAGGCGTTCGCGACCGAGATGGCCTATGAGATCGTCGATCACGCCATGCAGGCGCACGGCGCCATGGGCATGACCAAGGAACTGCCGCTGCAGCTGATGTCCACGAAGCTGCGCACCATGCGTATCTATGACGGCCCCACCGAAGTGCACAAATGGGTCGTGGCGCGAAACCTTCTGGGAGCAAAACGATAATGAAAAACCAGTTTGGCGAAGTCTCCCTCACCCGCGACGGCCATGTGGGTGTGCTCGAAATCAACCGCCCGCCCAACAACCACGTCACCGTGGAGCTGATGCGCGATCTCGCCGATGCGCTGGTCGTCGTCGACGCGGAACGCGATCTGCGCGTTTCCGTTCTGACCTCTGCCGGGAAAGCGTTCTGCGCCGGTGCCGACCTCACGGCACCGACGGGCATTGCCAATCCGGGTGCGGCTCCCGGTATCAACGCGCTTTATGTGGAAGCGGTGCGCCTGTTCTCCAACAAGAAACCCATCGTCGCCGCCATACAGGGCGCTGCCGTCGGCGCCGGACTCGGCCTTGCGCTCATCGCGGACTTTCGCGTTGCCGCGCCCGAAGCGCGCTTCACATCGAACTTCGTCAAGCTCGGCTTTCATCCGGGATTTGGCATCACGCACACCCTGCCACGTCTGATCGGCGAACAACGCGCCGCGTTGATGTGCCTGACGGGACGCCGCATCAAGGCGGACGAAGCCCTTGCCTGGGGTCTCGTCGACGAGGTCGTGCCGCTCGCCGGATTGAGAGAAGCAGCGCTGCGCCTTGCCCGGGAGATCGCCGAGAACGCGCCGCTGGCGGTCCAATCCACCCGCGCCACGCTGCGTGCAGACCTGGCGGCGGCGGTGAAAGCCCAAACCGATCACGAATTTGCCGAACAGACGGCGCTGCGCAAGACCAAGGACTTCGCCGAAGGCGTGCGCGCCGTGGCCGAACGGCGGCCGGGACAATTTACCGGCACATAACGGCGGCTCACACCAAACGCTCGACCATCCGTTCGGCGATCATCACCGTCGTCAAATGGGTGTTGGCGCGCACCACCGACGGCATGATCGAAGCGTCGATCACGCGCAGGCCCTCGAATCCCAACACGCGGCAGTTGGTGTCCACCACCGAGCGCGGATCGGTTGGTGCACCCATGCGACAGCTCGACGTTCCGTGTTGCGCGTCGCCTGCGGTGGCGAGCACCCATTGATCGAGTTCGCCGTCGCTGGGCTCACCGGACAGATCCAGTCGCTGGCCCTCGATCTTGCCGATGGCGCGCATCGAGTCGTGCCGTGCAACGGCGATCAGGCGGCGTACGCCGTCGCGCATGCGCAGCCGATCCGATTCCGTCGCCAGCATGTTTTCCTCGATGAGGGGATCGGCGAACGGATCGCGCGAAGCCAGGCGCAGCGTGCCACGCGACGTGCACTGGTTCACCCATACGCCCATGATGCCGAAGGCCTTGCCGCCTTCCGAGAACGAGCCGCGGCCGAGGCCGTCTCCCAGCCGGTTCATGAACACGATCATCATGTCGCCTGGACCCGCGCCGCACAGGCCAGAGCTGTAGCGTATGCAGCAATTGGTGTGGCGAAAGCCCGGTGGCGGCGTGGCGAAGTCTTCGAGAACAATGCCGAACGCGGCCAGCGCATGATCCTGGAACGAGTCGCCGACCGGCAGGCTGGCGCGCACGCCGATCTCAAGCGCTTTCAAATGCTCCTCCGGACCGATGCCGGAGCGCATCAGGATCGCGGGAGAGTGCACAGCGCCAGCCGACAGGATGATCTCGCGGCCGCGCAACTCCTGCCAGTCATTATGTCCCTTCAGGCGCACGCCAGTGGCACGCGTGCCGGAGAACAGCACGCAATCGACCTGCGTATCGCCGAAGATGGCGAGATTGTTGCGGCCGCGCGCTGCCTCCAGATAGGCATCGTTGGTGCTGACCCGAACGCCATCGCGATTGTTGATCGGATACGGCGAGACGCCGAACGCATGCGGCGCGTTGCAATCGGCAGCCCAGGGATAACCCAGGTCGAGTGCCGCTTCACCGCCGGCCTGGTCCACCGCGCCCCATTTCGAAATTGGCGCGCGATAGATGGGAATGGGTCCGTGATCGCCATGCCAGGGCTCGTGGCCGAAACGCAGATCGGTTTCGCTGCGGTTGAAAAAAGGCAGCACGTCGTTGAACGACCAGCCCTCGCAGCCTTCCGCCGCCCACTCGTCGAAATCCTCCACCGTGCCGCGAATCGCGATCTGACCGTTAACCGATGAGCTTCCGCCCACACCGCGTCCACGCCAGTAGCGGCGCGGTTTCTGCACGGCCGTGCGGCGCGCCATGAGGTCGTCGTAGCGAAATCGCGCCAGTTCCGGCTCGGTGATGATGCGGCTGGGATTGGCAATGCGCATGGCCTCCGGCGTATCGGCCGAACGAAAGTCGGGTCCGGCCTCGATCAGCGCGATCTGCAGCGAGGGATTCTCGGACAGGCGGGCCGCCAGCGTGGCACCCGCCGATCCCGCCCCGACGATGATGAAGTCATAATCCATTGCGATGCGCTCCCGGGAGTCTGCGGAAAATTCGAATCCACGCGGGTGAAACTATTGCATCGCAGGCAATCGATCCATAATTGGTCGTAACCGACCGACCGGAGCATTCGATGTCCGACTTTCCGAAAGACATTTTTACCGAGCCCGCAAACATCGATGTCGATACGCTTGCCAATCTCGGCCCACTGCACGGCATGGCCGGAATCTGGGAGGGCATCAAGGGACTTGACGTCAACCCCAAAGCCGACGGCCCGCTGCAACAGACCTATGTCGAGCGCATCGAATTGCAGCCGATCGACCCGCAGGCCAACGGTCCGCAACTGTTCTACGGACTTCGCTACTGGACGCACATCGTCAAGCCCGGCGAGGTGGAAACCTATCACGACCAGGTCGGTTACTGGCTGTGGGAGCCGGCGACCGGCACCATCGTTCACACGCTTGCCATTCCGCGCGCGCAAGTGGCACTGGCAGGCGGAAAGGCGGCGGCGGATGCGACCAGCTTTGAAGTTTCCGCCACGCGCGGCGCCACCGATTATGGCATCTGTTCCACGGCGTTCCTGGAGCATGCCTTCCGGACGGACTCGTTCCGAATGAAGGTGACCATCAATCCCGATGGCACCTGGTCCTACTCAGAAGACACTATTCTTGTCGTGCGCGGGCAGGACAAGCCGTTCCACCACACCGACCGCAACACCTTGACGCGTCTTGCGGAGCCGACTCCGAACCCGCTGGCGCGGCGATAGCGCATCGCTCGCCTTCAGCTGCGCCAGACCGGTCCGTTCGGAAACGCAAAGTCGGCGCGGCTTTGCACCTTCATCTCCGAACTGAAACCCGGCTTCTGCGGCGCGAGATACCGGCCGCGCGAAATCCGGATCGGATCGACGAAGTGTTCGTGCAGATGGCCGGCATGCTCGGTCATGCGCCCTTCCGCGCTGCGCGCCACGCACGCCGCGTCGAAGAAGCTGACGTGCTGGACATATTCGCACAGACCCACGCCACCGGCATGCGGACAGACAGGTTTGTCGAAGGCGGCGGCCAGCAGCAACACCGCGAGCACTTCGTTGACGCCGCCGAGCCGGCAGGCGTCGAGCTGAACCACGTCGATGGCGTCGGCCTGCAGGAATTGCTTGAACATGATGCGGTTGTGACAGTGTTCACCGGTGGCGACGCGGACCGGGCTTACACCACTGCGCACGCGAGCATGACCAAGGATGTCGTCCGGGCTGACCGGTTCTTCGATCCAGTACGGATCGGCGAAATCCAGCGCGCGCACCCACTCGATCGCCTGATCGATTTCCCAGACCTGGTTGCCGTCGATCATCAATTTCCGGCCGGGGCCGAGAATTTCGCGCAGCACGCTCGAACGGCGTTTGTCGTCGGCGAGCGAGCCGCCGACCTTCATCTTGATCGCATCCCAGCCATCGGCGACCGCCGCGCGCGCAAGCTCGCGAATCTTGTCGTCCGAATAGCCAAGCCATCCCGCCGAGGTCGTGTAGGCGGCGTGTCCATCGCGTTCGAGCTGCGCAATGCGCCCGGCCTTGTCCGGATCGCGTGCCCGCAAAAGCTCCAGCGCCAGCACCGGCGGTAGCGCATCGCTGATGTGGCGAAAGTCGATCGCGGCGACAATCTGCTCTGGCTGCATGGCCGCGAGGTAGCGCCACAGCGGCAGGCCGGCCTCCTTGGCCAAGAGATCCCACACCGCATTGACCAGCGCCGCAGCGGCCATATGGATGATGCCCTTTTCGGGGCCGAGCCAGCGCAACTGGCTGTCGCCGACCATGCTGCGCCAAAAGCCGCCCAGATCGTTGGCGATGCCGTCCAGCGATCGGCCGACAAGCTTGGGCGCCAGCGACTCGATGGCGGCAACGCACAATTCGGTACCGCGGCCGAGTGTGAACGTGAAGCCATGGCCCTCGAGCCCGCCTCCGGATGTTTCCAGAATGCAGTAGGCGGCCGAATAGTCGGGGTCGGGATTCATCGCGTCCGAACCGTCGAGCATCCGCGACGTCGGAAAGCGGATGTCGAGAGCCCGAACCGCCGAAATCAGTGTCTTCATCGCGTCACTCTTGCGGTTCGCCGCGGCCGATCTTCTACTGGCGCCATGAACCATAAAACGCGATCTTTGTCAGGAGCGCCGACGATGCAGCGCATAGCCATGGTCATCAACGTCAAGCCGGAAAAGCTCGACGAATACAGGCGTCTGCATGCGGCGGCGTGGCCCGAGGTGCTGGACGCGTTGCGGCGGGCGCATGTGGGCAACTATTCCATCTTCCTCAAGAACCATACCTTGTTCGGCTATCTCGAATATCATGGTAACGACTGGGACGCGGACATGGCGCAGGTCGCCGCCGACCCGGCCACGAAACGCTGGTGGGCACTGACCGATCCTTGCCAGGAGCCATGGGAGTCGCGCGCCGCTGGCGAATGGTGGGCGCGCATGGAATCCGTATTTCTGATGGAGTAGTCATGCCGGAATCATTGTTTGAAGACCTGCTGGTGCTGGATTGCGCGAGTTTCGTGGCCGGGCCGGCTGCGGCCACGATCATGTCCGACTTCGGCGCGCGCGTGATCAAGATCGAGCCGC
>JANYBR010000253.1 GCA_025360685.1 Pseudomonadota bacterium | reverse complement strand
GGCGGGACTTTTTCGACGAGCAGCGCGTGCAGCCTGCGACTGTCGGCGCGCACCACTTTGACGTTCAGATCGCCGATGCGGAACTGCTCGCCGCGTTTCGGAAGCCTGCCCAGATGCGACAGCACCAGCCCGCCGACCGTGTCGAAATCCTCGTCGCCGAAATTGCTGCCGAAGGTACGGTTGAAATCGTCGATCTCGGTCTGCGCCTTGACGCGGAACTGGCCGTTGCGGTCGAGGATGATATTGGCCTCGGTCTCGTCGAAATCGAATTCGTCCTCGATTTCTCCGACGATCTGTTCCAGCACATCTTCGATGGTGACCAGTCCGGCGACGCCGCCATACTCGTCGACCACGATGGCGATATGGTTGCGGTTGCTGCGGAAATCCTTCAGCAGCACGTTCAGGCGCTTGGATTCCGGGATGAAAACGGCCGGTCGCAGGCGGTCGCGCACATTGAATTCCTCGCCTGCGTAATAGCGCAACAAATCCTTCGCCAGCAGAATGCCGACGATGTCGTCCTTCTCCTTGTCCACCACGGGGAAACGCGAATGCGCGGTTTCAATCACGAACGGGATAAATGCTTCCGGCGTCTCGGCGATGTCTATCACATCCATCTGGGCGCGCGGAATCATGATATCGCGCACCCGCATTTCAGAAACTTGCAGCACGCCCTCTATCATCGACAGCGCGTCGGCATCCATCAGATTGCGCTCGAAAGCCGTATGCAGCAATGCGACCAACTGGTCGCGGTCTTCCGGTTCGCGCAGCAGCAGGGTGCTCAGGCGTTCCAGCCAACTCGGTTTGGGAGGTTCATTCATAGGGTTTGGTGATGGGGGATGAGTAATGGGGGATGGGATTATTCGGAGGAATTATCCTAGAAGCCTCAGTTGAACAGGCTGGAGTGTGCGGTTTTCCGGGTGCAGGGCAAGGCGCAACAACGCGCAATGGCATTCCATTGCAAGGAGTTGCAACGCCGCCATGCGCCCGGAAAGCCGTGCAATCCAGCCTGTAGCGGACTCACCCTGCGGGTGAATGGTAATGTTGCGAGAAAATCAAGTAGAAACATGTTGTTGAAAATCCAAATAAGCGGTCAACTGAGGTTTCTAGGATTATACTCAATCCCCACCACCCATTGCCCGATATGGATCAGGATACCCTAGTTTTGTAACAATTTGCGTTTCCATGCGCTCCATTTCCTCGGCCTGCGCCTCGTTCTCGTGGTCGTAGCCGTGCAAATGCAACACGCCATGCACCACCAGATGGGCATAATGCGCCTCAACCGCCTTGCCCTGTTGCAGTGCCTCACGCTCCACCACCGCCGGACAGATCACGATGTCGCCGGCGAGGTGGGGCAGATCATCATAGACGAAAGTCAGCACATTGGTTGCATAATCCTTGCCGCGATAATCGCGGTTGAGCGCTTGTCCCTCCTCCTCGTCTACCAGGCGTAGCGTGATCTCGGCGTCGCGCGTCAATGCGGCCTGCACCCAGCGGCGGAATTTGGGGCGGGAGGGGGCGGTGTCGGGTTGGACGGCGTATTGCACGGAGAGGGAGAGTGCTGAGTGCTGAGTGCTGAGTGCTGAGCGGGGCATGGTGGGTTAGGCAGCCAGTTGCATGTCAATTTCGGCGTCGAACAGCTCGTCCAGCTCGGCTGGCAGCGGCTGGCGTCCGACGCCCGTGGCGCTGAGGGCGTAGTCCTTGCGTAGCAGGTCGAATACCAGAACTTCGCCGGAGTTCATCCGGGTCAGTCGGGCGAAGAGCGCATCGGCTTGCTGGCTCGCCGCATCGTTGCGGTTTTGCGCGGCTTCGAGATGCTGATTCAGTCGACTCGACTAAGGGAGACAAGTTTGTCCCTAGCCGCGAGGAAGCGATCCGAACTGTACTCGCGACTTGGAATCGAGCCTACGTGGCGCAGATCGCACAGGGCATGCGTTACACCGAGCAGTTCGCGGACAACTATCAGCTGACTTGGAACAACGCGGTGGTCTTTGAGACACGCCGACCGAATATCGATACTCCGGATTCGTCTGCAACGGTGCTCGCGCCGTGCACCATTTCAGACGACGACCAGAAGACTGGGTCTGGCTTTTGGACGCAAAAGGTAGGTTGTTTCGTTCCGAAGGCGTGCCCGCCCGCGACGACCGGAGTGGGATGGGATGGATGCCCCGGCATCAACAACGACGTGAGCAAGCTGTCGCTCGACACGGAGCCCGACGCCCTGAGAG
>JANYBR010000249.1 GCA_025360685.1 Pseudomonadota bacterium | reverse complement strand
ATGCCGCCGAACCATGGTTTCACTATGAACAAGAGGCGATCATCGAGAGTCCCTTCAGAATTTCATCTCAGCCGGATTGTCGACTAAACAGCACTCACGTCCATCGGCCATTGGAAACTTACATAAACTCGCTTTTCGACGCAGGCTTCGTCACCGAAATTCTGCAGGAACCGATGCCGACCCTCCAGGCCGCTCGAATGTACCCAAAGCCTTGGCGGGTACCGCGCTACCTTATTGGCCTAGCTCGGCGAGATAAGTTGATGTCTGTCTCGCGCACCAGGCGTGAAAAACTTCAAAGTTAGCGAACTCAGTTTTCTCCATTTGTCTCATCAACGATTGACTAAACAGTCATTGTCAAGTTTGTGTGCTGTCCCTTTACCCCCCCCGCAGTCGCGGGCCATGACGTCGAGGTGGTTGAGCGCGTTGGCGCGGAAGCGGCCCGCCTATTCGTAATGCATGATTTCGAGCATGTGGCCGTCGGGATCGCGGAAGTAGATCGCGCGCGCATTCTTGGCTGAGCCGTGAGAAGTGCCTGGCCCGCTCATCGTGCCCACCGTATCGAAATTGTTTCCGAACGGAATCTCGGCCATCTTCAGGCGCGCGAGCGTTTCGTCGAACTCCGCCTTGGACATCGAGAAGGCAAGATGCTGGCTGATCTGCGGCGGTTGCTGGATGAGCTGAAGCACCAGAGTCGGCGAAACGCGCATCAGCGCGTCGGGCTCGTATTTCAGGCCGAGCATTTTGTAGTAGAAGCGAACGCTCTTCTCCACGTCGCTGACCGGCAAAATCATGTGATCGAGCGCAACTGTCATGGCTGACCCCAGGAGTTAGTTTTCATCGAGCACATTTCACAACACCAATTTACGCCCTGGACGATCAACGGTCACGGCGCCGTTCCTTCAAGTCTTCATCAGGTGTCATGCCCCCCGACTGCGGGCCATCCAGCTGGGGACGTGCTCTCTGTTGAAGGATTAGTCTGAGGCCTAACTGGCAAAGCTGCCACGCGTCGTCACCTGGATGGCCCGCAGTCGGGGGCCATGACAGGGAGGCGGATGGAAAGAGTGTCAGACTTATCCAACACCCTCGCTCAGAGCCGCACGGAAATTTCCAGAGTTTCCGCGGCATCGTCAGCGCAATTCGAAGCGCAGGTGTTGGATAACTCTTGGCCGCTCGAACTTTTCCGGAAATTTCTGCAGTAAAACTCCAACCTGCCCTTGAACCGTCACGCACAAATCCCCAATTGCGCTATATCCCAACAATTGCGTAACGAACGGCGCGAAACGCCGGCTCGTACGGCCGCGGGAAATCGTCTATAGTGTGGGCACGGGTCAAGGACCGCAGCCGTCCACCTGGCGCCCAGCGTCGTGGACAGGCGACTTCCAATGTCATCAGCGAGGAAAGTCGCGGCCATGTCCATTGTCACCGAAATCCGGCGCGTCACCGTGCCGGAGATAAAAGCGCACAAGAATGCCAAGCCGGTCGTGTGCCTGACCTGCTACCACGCGCATACGGCGCGCCTGCTCGACAGCCACGTCGATCTCATGCTGGTCGGCGACAGCCTGGGCATGGTGATGCACGGCATGGAAAACACGCTCGGCGTCACGCTCGACATGATGATCACGCACGGCAAGGCGGTGATGCGCGGCAGCAAACACGCGCTGGTCGTCGTCGACATGCCGTTCGGCTCGTACGAGGAGTCACCGCAGATCGCTTTCCGCAACGCGTCGCGCGTCATCCAGGAAACCGGCTGCACGGCAGTGAAGATGGAAGGCGGCGCGCGCATCGCCGAAACCATCCACTATCTCACCCAGCGCGGCATTCCGGTCATGGGTCATATCGGCCTGACACCGCAGATGATCCAGATCTTCGGCGGCTTCAAGACGCAGGGCCGCACCGAAGCCGAGTGGCCCGCGCTCGAAGCCGACGCCAAGGCCGTCGCCGATGCAGGCGCATTCGCCGTGGTGCTGGAAGGCATGGCCGAGCCGCTAGCCGCCAAGATCACCAAACAGATTGTGATCCCGACCGTCGGCATCGGCGCCTCGGTGGAATGCGACGGCCAGATCCTGGTCATGGAAGACATGCTGGGACTGAACCCCAATCCGCCCAAATTCGTGCGGCAATACGCAAACCTCGGTCCGGAGATCGAAAAGGCGGTTAAGGCCTACGCCGCCGACGTGCGCGACCGCCGTTTCCCCGGCACGGAAAATGTCTATGCGATGAAGCGGGTTAACTGATACCCGGCGGATTAAAGCCGTTTCACGCGCCGTCAGTTGCCAGTCCGCCTTCCAGCGGCTAAATCATCCCGCGCGGTCAATATCTTGGGTGTTTCGGCCCTTGGGCGACCGTCTCCGAAAGAGGACATTCCATTGAGCGACATCTTCCGCGAAGTCGAGGAGGACGTTCGCCGCGAACGCTTCGAGCAGATCTGGAAGCAGTACGGCGATTATATCATTGCGGGCGTGGCGCTCATCGTCATCGCCATCGCCGGCTATGAGCTGTGGCAGCGCTATGAGGCAAACCAGAAGCTCAAGGCCTCGGAAACCTTCATCGCGGCACAGCAACTTGCCGACACGGGCAATCTGGCCCAGGCCACGGCCGCGTTCACGATTGTCGCCAAGGATGCGCCCGATGGTTACGCCAAGATGGCGCGGCTGTCCCAGGCCGGAGCGCTGCTGGCCAGCGGCCAGAACAGCGAGGCGGTGATGATCTACAAATCCATCGCCAGCGACGACAACGGACTGGTCGGCGACATCGCACGGATCAGGGCCGGATGGGCGCTCGCGCCCGGCGGTCCGCGGGCGGATCTCGAAACCATCCTGGCGCCGCTGACCGATGCGACCAGCCCGTGGCGGTTCTCGGCGCGCGAGATTTTCGCCTATGCCGATTTTCATTCGGGCAACACGGCCAAGGCGCAGAACGAATTCCAGAGCCTGGCCGACGACAAGTCGGCGCCGCAGGCCATGCGCGCCCGCTGCGGCGCGATGGCGAGCTTTCTGAAGAATGGCGGCATGGCGGACTACGGCACGGTACCGCCGCCGGTCACGCCACCGGCTGCTCCGGCGACACCGGTGACGCCAACACCATGAACGCACGCACCAGAAAATCTCTCGCGATCGTCATAGCGGCCGCATTCCTGGCTTCGAGCTGCACCATGCTCGATACCGTGACCAACATGCTCGACAGCGGTGGAAAGAAATCCAAGCTGCGGGGCGAACGCATTTCCGTGATGTCGATCGACGAAACTTTGCGCATCGACGACTCCCTGAAGAGCGTCGATGTGGTTCTGCCGGCACCCTACCGCAACACCGAGTGGCCCGAGCCGGGCGGCTATGCGTCGAACGCGATGTACCATCTTGAGGCGCCCGGCCCGCTGCGCCAGGCCTGGTCGCAGGATGCCGGCAAAGCGTCGGACAAGAGTTCGCGGCTGACCGCCCCGCCGATCGTCGCGGACGGGCGAATTTATGTCCTGGATTCCGCGTCGCACGTCTTTGCCTTCGATGCGCAGAGCGGCAATCCATTGTGGGACGCCAGCGTCGCGCCGGGCGGTTCGGACGACAGCTATCTCTTTGGCCTGATCGGTACCGACCACAGCGTCGACCCATCCAAGGGTTTCGGCGGCGGCGTGGCCTATGACGACGGTAAGATTTTCGTCTCGAGCGGATTCGGCAACGTCGTGGCGCTCGATGCGCGCAGTGGCAAGAAATTGTGGACCCAGTCGCTGGGTGATCCGATCGTCAACGCGCCCGCGGCCAATGGCGGGCGCGTCTTCGTTTCGACCCAGGAAAACCATTTCTACGCCCTGGCGCAGGACGATGGCCGCCGGCTGTGGGATCACCAGGGAATTGCGGAATCCGCAGGCATCCTGGAAAGCACCAGCGCCGCGGTGGCCGGCGAATTTATTCTGGTGCCCTACTCGTCCGGAGAAATCTACGCCATCCGCGTCCAGAACGGACGCCCCGCTTGGAACGACATGCTGACCCATTCGGGCGTCGCCACCGCCCTGTCGGAACTGGACGACATCGCCGGCCGGCCGGTCATCGACCGCGACATGGTCTTCGCCATCAGCCATTCGGGCATCATGGCGGCGATCAACATCAACAGCGGCGACCGGATGTGGTCGCGCGACATCGGCGGCATCCAGACTCCCTGGGTCGCGGGCGACTATGTCTATGTGCTGACCACGGACGAGCAGATCATTTGCCTGACGCGCAAGGAAGGCAAAGTGAAATGGATCCATCAGCTGCAGCGCTGGAACGATCCCGATGCCAAGAACGGCCCGATCGTATGGGCCGGACCGGTGCTCGTGTCCGACCGTCTCGTGGTCGTGTCCTCGAACGGTATCGCAGCGGCGATTTCGCCCTATACCGGCGTGCTCTTGGGCAAGATGGAGATCCCGGCGGGCACCTACATCGCGCCGGTCGTGGCCAACGGCACCTTGTATCTGTACACGAGCAATGCGGAGCTTGTGGCGCTGCGCTGAAACGCAGACTGCAAATGAACGTGCAATGCCTCTGACCGTCGCGATCGTCGGCCGGCCCAATGTCGGCAAGTCGACGCTGTTCAACAAGCTCGTGGGCCGCAAGCTCGCGCTGGTCCACGACACGCCGGGCGTGACGCGCGACCGGCGCGAGGCCGACGCGAGTCTGGGCGGCTTCGTCTTCCGCGTGATCGACACAGCCGGCTTCGAGGAGGACACGCCCGCCAGCATGGCCGGCCGCATGACGGCGCAGACCATGACGGCCATCGCCGACGCCGATGTTTGCCTTTTCCTGTTCGACGCGCGCGCCGGCGTGACGGCGGGCGATCAGATTATCGCGCAGACCCTGCGCCGTTCCGGCAAGCCGGTCATTCTCACCGCCAACAAATGCGAGAGCCGGGCCGGCGAACAAGGTATTGCAGACGGCTATGCGCTCGGCTTCGGCGAAGCGATCGCACTCTCCGCGGAACATTCTCTGGGACTGGGCGAATTGCAGGAAGCGCTCGAAGCCTTCGATCCGGCGACGAAGACAGAGGCGAGCGAGGACGAAGAAGACGCAGTACCCGTGGAAGAGACTGAAGAAAAGTTCGAAGACCGGCCGATCCATCTGGCCATCGTCGGGCGCCCGAACGTCGGCAAGTCGAGCCTGTTCAATCTGTTGCTCGGCGAGGAGCGCACCCTGACCGGGCCGGAAGCCGGCATCACGCGCGATACGATCGCGGCGCCATGGTCGGCGGGCGGACACAATTTCCTGCTGCACGACACGGCGGGCCTCAGGCGCAAGGCCCGTGCTGCCGGACACGCGCTGGAGGAAATGTCGGTCGGCAACACGCTGGACGCGATCCGGTTCGCCGATTGCGTCATCGTCATGCTCGATGCGACTCAGGCGTTCGAAAAGCAGGACCTGACGATCGCCGATCTCATCGCCAATGAGGGCCGGGCGGTGGTGTTCGTCGCCAACAAGTTCGATCTGGTCGAGAACCGGCCCGGCATGATCAAGGACATGCGCGAAAGGCTCGACAAGTCGCTGCCCCAGCTCGTCGGCGCACCTCTGGTGGCGATTTCCGCGCAGACCGGCGAGGGCATCGACCGCATTGTGCCGGCGGTGATGGCAGCCTGCGCGGCCTGGAACAAGCGCGTCAGCACGTCGGCGCTGAACCGCTTTCTCGAGAACGCACTCGAGCGGCACGCCCCGCCGGCGGTCAGCGGGCGCAGTATACGCGTGCGCTACATGACACAGGTAAAGGCGCGGCCGCCGACCTTCGCGCTGTTCGGCAACCAGCTGAAGTCCCTGCCCGCGGACTATCTGCGCTACCTGACAAACGGCCTGCGCGAGACTTTCGAACTCGCCGGAACGCCGATACGCTTCCTGCTGCGGACGGGGAAGAACCCATACGTGGAGCGATAAGTTCGTTCGGTTCAAGCAACTAAGATTGTCATGGCCCGGATTCCCGGGCCATGACAGATGTATTTGTGAGGGAGAAAATGAATATGCCGAACCCGGACGTCCTGAGTACACGCATCGAGGGCGGCATCGCCGTCGTCACTCTGGGCAGCGAGAAACGCATCTTCTTCGATCCGGAGATGAGCGATGCGCTGTTCGAGACGCTGACCGTGCTTGCCGCGGACGGCAAGGTGCGCGTGGTGGTCGTGACCGGCGGCGCGCCGGGCTATTTCGTGCGCCACTATTCGGTCGCAGAACTGGTCAAGCTCGGTGAAACGCTTGCAAAAACCGGCCGCGAGTGGGCGGAGAACACGCCCTACCAACCCGGCAGTTTCGACAAGGCGATGACCCTGGCCGAGACGATGGACAAGCCGGTAATTGCGGCAATCTCGGGTTCGGCGATGGGCGGCGGCTTCGAATTCACGCTGGCCTGCGACATCCGCATCGCGCAGGAAGGCGACTTTCAGATCGGACTGCCCGAGATCAACATCGGAATCCTGCCGGGAGGCGGCGGCACGCAGCGCCTGCCGCGCGCCATCGGCACGCCGAACGCGCTGCTGCACATCCTGATGGGCGAGACGCTCAATCCGGTGCAGGCGGCACAGAAGGGCTTCGTGCAGGAATGCGTGAAGGGCAAGGCACTCGACCGCGCGCTGGAAATCGCAAGGCGGCTGGCCACGCACACCCCGGAGTCGGTGCGCCATATCAAGCGGCTGGTGCGCAGCGCGGCCGCAACCCCGCTCGTGGAAGGCCTGGCGCTGGAGCGCAACCTGTTCATGCAGCTGTGCATCGGCGAGCCGGCGATCGACCGCATGCGCGCCTATGAAGCGCAGCGCATCACCGCGCCGTCGCAAACGCTAAAATAAGTTCGTCATCACCCGGCGCGCGGCGTCCGGGTGACCCATCTAACCGCGCAGGAAGAAAATTGGGTCGCCCGCCTGAAGCGGGCGATGACGCATTTTGTAGTGGATTAGGCCGCCTTGAACTTCACCAGCTCGCCGTTCTTTGAGTTCGACGCCGACAGCAGGTCAACGATCAGCGGCGCCAGCGCGTCCGGCGGCGGCAGGCTCTGCGGGTCCTCGCCCGGCATCGCCCTGGCGCGCATGGCGGTGCGCACTGCGCCGGGACTGAGGAGGTTGACCTTCACATTGGTCGTGGCGCACTCGGCGGCGTAGGTCAGCGCCAGCGACTCGAGCGCCGCCTTGGCCATGCCGTAACCGCCCCAGAAGGGCGTGAACACGCGCGCGGCGCCTGAGGTGACGAACAGCACGCGGCCGGCAGCGGACTGGCGCAGCAGCGGATCGAGCGAACGGATCAGGCGCCAATTCGCGGTGACGTTTACCTCGATGAGTTCCTGGAAGACTTTGGGATCGAGATGGCTGAGCGGCGTCAGGACGCCGAGCGATCCGGCGTTGCCGAGAAAGGCGTCGAGCCTGCCCCAGCGTTCGAAGATCGAACGGCCGAGCCGGTCCAGTGCCTCGAAGTCTCGAATGTCGAGCGGCACGAGCGTGGCGCTGCCGCCGGCGCGCTTTACGTCATCATCAGCTTCTTCCAGGCCGCCGACGGTGCGCGCGACGAGAATGACGTGCGCGCCGGCCGCTGCGAGTCCGATCGCCGCTGCCCGGCCGATGCCGCGCGACGCGCCGGTTACGAGCGCGACGCGCCCTTCG
This sequence comes from Pseudomonadota bacterium, assembly GCA_025360685.1. Taxonomy (GTDB): domain Bacteria; phylum Pseudomonadota; class Alphaproteobacteria; order Micropepsales; family Micropepsaceae; genus Rhizomicrobium. The sequence goes on along the minus strand of JANYBR010000249.1, from coordinate 3,055 downwards.
AGTGGCTTGGACATGCGATCACGCTACGTCGGCGAGGAGCGAGAGCTGGACGTCCTTTGTCCCGCCCGTGAGATCGGTCAGCTCGATCGGATACTGGCCCGACAAGCAGGCGTCGCAGAATTGCGGTTCGTCCGCGTTGCGTTTTCCGACGCCCATGGCGCGATAAAGTCCGTCCATCGAGATGAAGGCAAGACTGTCCGCGCCGATCATCCGGCGCATGCTCTCGACATCGGACTTGTGCGCCAACAGGTCGTCGGTGTTGGGCGTGTCGACGCCGTAGAAACACGAATGCGCCATCGGTGGACTGGCGACGCGGTAGTGAACTTCCGCCGCGCCGGCATCGCGTACCATTTGCACGATCTTCTTGGAGGTCGTGCCGCGCACGATCGAATCGTCGATCAGCACGACGCGCTTGCCGGCGATCGTGGCGCGATTGGGATTGTGCTTCCTGCGCACGCCGAAATTGCGGATGCCGTCGGTCGGCTCGATGAAGGTGCGCCCGACATAGTGATTGCGGATGATGCCGAGTTCGAACGGCAGCCCCGCCTGATTGGCATAGCCGAGCGCGGCTGGATTAGAGGAGTCCGGCACCGGTATCACCATGTCGGCGTCGGCGGGCGCTTCCTTGGCCAGTTCCACCCCGGTGCGCTTGCGCTGCTCGTAGACGTTGCGCCCCTCGACCACCGAGTCCGGGCGGGAGAAGTAGATGTATTCGAAGACGCAGAAGCGATGCGGTTGCTTGGTGAAGGGATGATAGCTCTCAATGCCGTCCTTGGTGATGACGATCAGCTCGCCCGGCTCGATGTCGCGCACGAACTCCGCGCCGATGATGTCGAGCGCACAGGTCTCCGAAGCAAGGAAGTGTGCGCCGTCCAGCTTGCCGAGCACGAGCGGGCGCACGCCCCACGGATCGCGCACGCCGATCAGTTTCTTGGAGGTGAGAGCGACGAGCGAATAAGCGCCCTCGACCTGCTTCAGCGCATCGATCAGCTTGTCGACGATGGGCCGGTACTTGCTGCGCGCAGCCAGATGAATGATGACCTCGGTGTCCGATGTCGACTGGAAGATGCGCCCCTCGCCGACCAGTTCCGAACGCAACAGCCGCGCATTGGTGAGATTGCCGTTGTGCGCCAGTGCAATGCCGCCGCCGGTCAGGTCGGCGAACATCGGCTGGATGTTGCGTGGTGCCGTGCCGCCCGCCGTCGAATAGCGATTGTGGCCGATGGCGTAGGAGCCCTTCAGATTGAGGGCGCGGGCGCTGTTCTTGCCGGCAAACACATCGCCGACCAGGCCGGCATGGCGCTCCGCCGTGAAATGACCCTCGTCATAGGTGACGATGCCTGCGGCTTCCTGTCCGCGATGCTGGAGTGCATGCAGGCCGAGCACGGTCAGCGCACCCGAGTCGGGGTGGCCGAACACGCCAAACACGCCGCACTCCTCGTGCAGCGTATCCCCATGAAAATCCTCATCCTTTGGAAGGCCGGTCATGGCTTGCCGCTACCGCCGTTGCCTGTCGCCTCGAAAAGTCTGTCTAGCGCGCGGCGGTCGCCAACGCCATAGCCCTTTTTGACATGTTTTCCCGGTTTGGGACGGACTTCGGGCACCGGGCTGGGCGTGTCCTGCGCTTTCTCCAGCACCGGCGCATCCGGTTCCGCCGTCTGCCGCATGTGAGACGGCAGCACCGACAGGAGCACCTCGCTGGAGCCCCGGATGAGCGGCAAGGTCCGCGCGGTGGTCAGCCAGTGGGGTTGCGAGCGGATCGGCACGAACGCGGTGAACACGAGATAGGCAATGCCGAGAATCGCCAGTCCCCGCACGATCCCGAAAGTCGTTCCCAGCACGCGGTCGATCGGACCGACCGAAGAGCTCTTCACGCCCTGCGCGAAACGATGGCTGGCGAAAGAGAGCGGAATGAGCACGACCACGAACACGACGGCGTAGCCGGCGAGCATGGCGATCCAGCCAGTCGAGAACATTGTGCGCATGAGCGCGACCACCCACGGTCCGAAGTAGAGCGAACCGAACGCCGCTGCCGCCCAGGCGAAAATCGACAGGGTTTCGTCGACAAAGCCCTTCCACGTCGCGTAGGCGGCGGAACCGACCACGACCAGGACCACCAGCATGTCGAAGAACGAAAAGGCCAGACTCATGATTCCATTCTACCACGGCGCGGCGAACGCTGTTCCGCCCCCGCGATCGAAAGCAGCTCGCCCACGTCCCGGATGGGTTTCAAGTCTATCGCAACACCTTCCGCTTTGGTGCCCGTCGGCACGACGGCGCTCGTAAATCCGAGCTTTGCTGCCTCTTTCAACCTTAACTCCGCCTGTGGCGCGGGGCGGATATCGCCCGAGAGGCTGATCTCGCCGAAGAACACGGTTCCCTTGGGCAATGGCTGGCCGACGAATGACGATACGAGCGCCGCCGCTGCGGCCAGATCGGCGGCCGGTTCGCCGACCTTCAATCCGCCCGCCACATTCAGATAGACATCGGAGGCGCTGATACCAAGTCCGCCGCGCGCATCCAGCACGGCGAGGATCATGGCCAGCCGGCCCGTGTCCCAGCCGACCACCGCGCGCCGTGGCGTACCGAACCCGGCGGCTGCGACCAGGGCCTGGATCTCGACAAGCAGCGGGCGAGTGCCTTCGAGACCGGCAAACACCGCCGTGCCGGGCGAGACATTGTTGCGGTCACCGAGAAATAGCGCCGACGGATTGGCAACTTCGGCGAGACCCTTGCCGGTCATCTCGAACACGCCGATTTCGTCGGTTGGACCGAAGCGGTTCTTTACCGCGCGCAGGACGCGGAAATGATGGCCGCGCTCGCCTTCGAAATAGAGCACGGCATCGACGAGGTGCTCGACCGCCTTGGGACCGGCGATCTGGCCCTCTTTGGTGACATGGCCGACCAGCAGCACGGCGGCGCCCGATGACTTGGCGTAGCGCACCAGATCGAACGATGCGGTGCGAACCTGCGCGATCGTGCCGGGCGCCGCCTCGAGCGCGGATGTCCAGATCGTCTGGATGGAATCGATGGCGACGAGATCGGGGCGTTTGCC
>JANYBR010000194.1 GCA_025360685.1 Pseudomonadota bacterium | reverse complement strand
TTCGTCTGGCGCGCTTCGGCAGCCGCGTGGGCAAGAACGCGGCGTAACTGGGTAAATCCGCTGCGGCACGTCACGTCGCGCATGCGACCGGCGAGAACTTTTGCCGACGCCGTCCATTCGCTGGCATGGAACTCTCCGGCTCCACGGAAGAATACGAGCTGTACGCCGAGGCCGCCGATGGAGTGCGCGACTTCGAACATGTCGCTCTGGATTTCGGTCGCGCGGTTCCAGGTCGGCTGACGGCTCAAGGTCGCATCGATCGCGAAGATCAACCGTCCCTTGGTCTGGGCCAAAGTCGGCAGCTGCGCTGCGCGCTTGAGGAACGCGTCGATGTCGCGCGACGTGGAAGTCTTGGCCGGTAGTTTGTCGTTTGTCATAGCCTGCCCTTGCCCATTATGTCGGCGTTTGGGCGCCGGAATCCAAGCCCTAACCGGAGCTCAACAGTGCCGCATTGCCTCCGGCCGCAGCCGTATTGACCGTATATGTCCGCTCGACCGCAAAGCGGTGCAGGTAGCTTGGCCCACCGGCCTTGGGACCGGTGCCGGAAAGGCCTTCGCCGCCGAAGGGCTGGACGCCGACCACCGCGCCGACCTGGTTGCGGTTGACATAGACGTTGCCCGCATGCACCCGCGAGCGGACGAACGCCGCAGTCTCTTCGATCCGGCTGTGAACTCCAAGCGTCAGACCATAGCCTGTGGCATTGATCGCATCGCAGACCTGATCCAGCCGGTCGGCGGCGTAGCGCACGACATGCAGTACCGGTCCGAACACTTCGCGCTTGAGCCGAGCAATACTGTCAATCTCAAAGACATGCGGCGCAAAAAAGACTCCGTTCGCGCATTCGGGCGGCAGTTCGAGACGCCGAAGCAACCTCGCCTGTGTCGCCATCGCAGTGATATGCGCCTGCAGCAAGTCGCGTGCCGCTTCGTCGATTACAGGTCCGATATCGGTATCAAGTCGCATGGGATCGCCCAGCTTCAGCTCGTCCATCGCGCCAAGGACGATGTCGAGCATCTTGTCGGCGACATCGTCCTGGACGAACAGAACGCGCAGCGCCGAACAGCGCTGACCGGCGCTATCGAACGCGGAAGTGAGCGCGTCGCGCGCGACCTGCTCCGGCAACGCCGTCGAATCCACGATCATCGCGTTCTGGCCGCCGGTCTCGGCGATCAAAGTGGCAATGGGCCCCGACCGCGCGGCGAGCGCGCGATTGATGGCTGTCGCCACTTCGGTCGAACCGGTGAACGCCACACCGGCCAAACGCGGATCGCCGAAGAGTGCATTTCCAATCCTCGGCCCATCGCCGGGCAACAGATGCAGCACATCCGCGGGCAGGCCCGCCTGCAAAAGCAGCTTGGTCGCCGCCGCCGCGATCAGAGGTGTCTGCTCGGCAGGCTTGGCCAGGACAGCATTTCCTGCGGCGAGCGCGCCCGCGACCTGGCCTGTGAAGATCGCAAGCGGAAAGTTCCACGGGGATATGCAGGCGAATACGCCACGGCCATGCAAGGACAATTCGTTGGATTCGCCCGTGGGCCCTGGGAGCAGAACCGCATTTTCAAATTCTCCTCCGGCTCGCGCGGCGTAGTAGCGCAGAAAATCCACGGCTTCGCGTACTTCACCCAACGCACTCGGCAGGGTCTTTCCCGCTTCGCGCACGGCCAGTGCCATCAACTCCGTGCGATTGGCTTCATATAAGTCGGCGGCCCGGCGCAGAATGTCGGACCGAGCCAGTCCTCCGATTCCGTCCCAGTCGCGCCGCACCGCGTGTGCTCGCGACAGCGCATCCAGTGCGTCTGTCGCGGTCGCTTCGACAACCGTGCCGACAAGCCGGCGCCGATCCGACGGATCGCGAATTTCGCTGATCTGCCCTGATCGAAGGTGTCCGCCGATCAGCGGTGCCGCGGCATGCGGCGAGCCGAGCAACGCGTCCATTTCCAGCAGCAGGGGCTCGCTGATCTTGGGGTCGCTCCACGCAAAGCCGCTCGAGTTTTTTCTTTCGCCCAGCATGTCCTTGGGCAATGGAATTCGCGGATTGCGGCGGGGCCTGCAATTTGAGATCGAAAGCACCGGATCGGCGACAATTTCGGAAATAGGCGCTTCGTCATCGGCCAGCCGATTCACGAACGATGTGTTCGCTCCGTTCTCGAGAAGCCGGCGTACCAGATAGGCCAGCAGATCTTCGTGGCTTCCAACCGGAGCGTAGATGCGTGTGGCCACGCCGCCATGTCCGCGGTGAATCTCGTGCAGCGCTTCGCCCATCCCGTGCAAGCGCTGGTATTCGTAGTCGCGCCTGCCGGCAGCGATCACATCGATTGCGGCCAGGGTGTGCGCATTGTGCGTTGCGAACTGCGGATAGATTTCATCATGCGCTGCCAGCATCGCGCGCGCGCACGCCAGGTACGAAGTGTCGGTCGCCGCCTTGCGCGTGAAAACCGGATAGTCGGCGAGGCCCTGTTCCTGCCCTCGCTTGATCTCGCTGTCCCAGTAAGCCCCCTTGACCAACCTTACGGGGATGCGCCGGCTCTGGCGGCGCGCCAGATCGGTGAGCCAGCCCAGAACAGGAATAGCGCGCTTCTGGTAGGCCTGAACGGCCAAGCCAAGGCCATCCCAGCCGCGCAGCTCCTCGTTCTCACCCAACGCTTCGAACAGATCGAGCATCAGATCGAGGCGGTCGGCTTCCTCGGCATCGATCGTCAGCGCGATGTTTGTGGCACGCGCACGCGCGCCGAGACCAGTCAATACGGGGAGGAGTTCGGCGAACACGCGCTCGCGCTTCACCCACTCGTAACGCGGGTGCAAAGCTGAAAGCTTCACGGAAATACTCGGGCGCTCGAAAATCTCTCGCGCATCGGCAGAGCTGTTCGCCGCCAGAACGTCCAGCGCGTTGCGATATGACAGTGCATAACGTTCGGCGTCGGATATTGTGTACGCCGCCTCGCCCAGCATATCGAACGAGAAGCGATAGCCATTGGCCGCGAACGGTTTGGCCTCCTTAAGCGCCTCGGCGATATTGCGGCCGAGCACGAACTGGCGGCCGAGAACGCGCATAGCATAGGTGACAGCTTGCCGGATCACAGGTTCGCCGGATCGCGCCACGGCCCGTTTCAGAATACCCTCGAAATCCCATTTGGCCGCATCATCGAGTTTGACGATGCGGCCGGTGAGCATCAACGCCCAGGTCGACGCGTTGACGAACACCGATTCGGATTTTGCGCGATGCCGATCCCACTGCGCGCCACCGATCTTGTCACGGATCAACCGGTCGGCCGTGTCGGCATCGGGGATGCGCAACAGCGCCTCGGCCAGGCACATCAGCGCCACACCCTCTTCGCTGGACAGGGCGTATTCCTGCATGAACGCATCGACCCCACCGTTTTTTCCGCCATCCGCCCGAATGCGCCGCACAAGATCGGTCGCCAGCGTCTGGGCCTGTTCGGCTTCGGACGGCGACAGGCGCGCCTGCGCGATCCGCTCGGAGACGATTTTGTCTTCGTCGGCAAGATAGGCATTGGATATGGCGTCGCGTAGCGGCGAGGATGTCATGAATGACGCGGATTGAATCGCATCCGCATTCTAGCGCGCTCGCTGCGCCGCGCGCTATGTTGTCGGAATGAAGACGCCCGGGATTGTCTCTACGATCAGTGAACTGCGCGGCCAGATCGCCCAATGGCGTGAAGGCCATGAGTTGGTCGGCCTCGTGCCGACCATGGGCGCGCTACATGAAGGTCACCTCTCGCTTGTCCGGGAGACACAAAAACACTGCCAGAAGCTCGTCGTCAGCATCTTTGTGAACCCGGCCCAGTTCGCGCCGCATGAAGATTTCGACCGCTATCCGCGATCGCTTGAAAGCGACGCCGACAAGCTTTCGACGGTTGGAGCGGACCTGATCTTCGCACCGTCGGTGGCCGAGATGTATCCGGCCGGGTTCGCGACCAGCATCGAGGTCGGCGGGCCGAGCCGCGGACTGGAGACCGATTTTCGGCCGCACTTCTTCGGCGGCGTCGCCACGGTCGTGGCAAAGCTCCTGATCGCTGCCCTGCCCGACTATGCAATCTTCGGCGAGAAGGACTATCAGCAGTTGCTGGTGATCCGGCGGCTGACGCACGATCTCGGTCTTCCCATCGAGATCGGCGGTGGCGCGATCGTGAGGGAAGCCGATGGCCTCGCCATGTCGTCACGCAACGCTTACCTCAAGCCCGACGAGCGGCGTATCGCGGGAACACTCAACGTGATCCTGAAAGACACAACAGCGAAACTTCGCAGCGGTGCCACGATCGCGACCGCCGAGTCCGGCGCAACGGCAGCGCTGATCGCTGCAGGATTCAAGTCGGTGGACTATGTCGCGGTGCGCGACGCTTCGACGCTTGAGAGGATCGAGAGACTCGACAGCCCCGCCCGCATTCTCGCCGCGGTGAAGATCGGTGGCACGCGGCTGATCGACAATATGGCTGTCTAGATCGAGCCTGTCGGCCATCCTTCGACGGGCTCAGGATGAGGAATGAATTTTGGCCCGCATCCTGAGCTTGTCGAAGGACGAGGGCCGGCGACAACAAGACGCCCTCAATATTTGGCTCTACAGCAGCCCCAACTCAGCCAATTCGGACTTGAGCGCTTCCGGCAAATTCCTTGCGCTTTTCGGATCGGTGATGTCGGGCGGCGCGTCCTTGGGCAGAAGATAGCGCCAACCCTGGAACGGCCGATGTCTGCGGCGCGCGACCAGAATTAGCTTTGGCTCATAGACCAATGCGCAATGCGGCTTGTGATACTTCTGCACGGGCTTCAGCGCGACCAGCTTCTGGCGCGCAACGATATGGCCTTTGATGACCCAGTAGATCGATCCACCGGCGAGCAGCTGGTCGCCGCGCTTTGGCGTCATGCGCGTGACGTGCTGCAGCAGCAACGGTTCACGCTTTTTCTTTTTTTCTTTCAGGCGCGCATTTTGCCAGCGCGCCAGGTCGGCCAGCGACTCCGGACCGACGGAGAGTTTGAGCAGATGAAGTGTCACGCCGCCTTGTCCCTCGCGAAGCGCAAAACGATCGTACCTTCGGAGACCTGATCGCCTGCCGACACATTCACGGACTCGATTACATCGTCGGCCGGAGCAGACAAGGTGTGCTCCATCTTCATCGCTTCCAACACGGCCAAGGGCTGGCCGCGCTTGACTATGTCGCCGGCCTTCACGAGCAACTGGACGATCTTGCCGGGCATCGGTGTGACAATGCGATCCGTCGCGGCACCGAGAGCGTCGGCGGCAGCGAATGGGTCATAGGGATGCACCACAATCGTCTCGCCATGGTCCATCACGGCGATCGCGCCGGACTCGAGCCGGACGGCCCTTTCAGGCGAGGCCGAATCCGTCACCTCGACCAGGATCCGCTCGCCGTCGACAGCGAACTCGATCGCGGGCCGGGTCCGAGCACCAAGGCGAAAGCCGTCACGCGCGCTCCAGGGGTCGGACGACCCGGCGTTGCCGTGCTCCGAGACGATAAACTGCGCCGCTGCCTGCAGGCTCCGGGCCGGAGTGGTCGCGGCGGGAACCAGATCGCTCAGGTGGCGATCGATGAAGCCCGTATCGACGTCGCCCCGCACAAATTCCGGGTGGGTCAGCGCCCGAATGAGAAACGCATTGTTGGTTTGCAAGCCCGCAATTTCGACCTGCGCCAGAGCTGCAGCAAGTTTGGCGGCGGCACCTTCGCGCGTCGCGTCGCGCGCGATCACTTTTGCAATCATCGGATCATAGAACGGTGTGACGGCATCGCCCTCGCGCACGCCGGTGTCCACGCGCACGGACTCGGGAAGACGCAGCCATTCGAGCCGCCCGATCGAAGGGAGAAAGCCCTTCTGAGGATCTTCTGCGTATAGCCGCGCTTCAATGGCATGACCATTGATGTGCAGCTCATTCTGTTTCAGGGGCAGCGCTTCGCCGGCGGCGACGCGCAGCTGCCATTCGACAAGATCTGCGCCGGTGATCGACTCCGTCACCGGATGCTCGACCTGCAATCGTGTATTCATCTCCATGAACCAGATCCGGTCCGGGCGCAGACCGTCGGACGCGTCAGTGATGAATTCGATCGTTCCAGCTCCGACATAGTTGACCGCCTTCGCCGCCTTCACCGCCGTTGCGCCGATGCTCTTTCGCATTGCGGCGCTCATGCCGGGCGCGGGCGCTTCCTCGATCACCTTCTGGTGGCGGCGCTGGAGCGAACAGTCGCGCTCGAAAAGGTGAATCGCATTGCCATGCGCGTCTGCGAACACCTGCACTTCGATGTGCCGCGGACGCGTCACATATTTCTCGATGAGGACCTTGTCCTCGCCGAATGCCGACTTGGCCTCCCGCTTGGCACCTTCCAGCGCGGCTGCGAACTTCGGAGCGCTCTCAACCCGTCGCATACCCTTGCCGCCGCCGCCGGCCACGGCCTTTATCAGAACCGGATAGCCGATCTTGTCCGCTTCCTTGCGCAACTGCTCCGGGGACTGATCGTCGCCGAGATAGCCCGGAACGATCGGCACACCGGCCTTGGCCATCAGAGCCTTGGCCCGATCCTTCAAACCCATGGCGCGGATGGCCGCCGCCGGCGGTCCGACAAATGCAATCCCTGCAGCCGCACAGGCTTCGGCAAATTCGGCATTTTCCGACAGAAATCCGTAACCGGGATGAACAGCCTCTGCGCCGCTTGCCGTTGCCGCCCTCAGGATTGCGTCCATGTTCAGATAGGACTCGCGCGGACTGGGCGGGCCGATGCGAAAGGCCTTGTCCGCCATCGCGACATGGGTGGCATCGGCATCGGCGTCGGAATAGACCGCCACGGTTGCGATCCCCAAGCGCTGCGCCGTACGCATGATCCGGCAGGCAATCTCGCCGCGATTGGCGATCAGGAGGGTGCGAAACATCGTTACATCCTGAACACGCCGAACTTCGTTGCCCCGATAGGCGCGTTGAGGCAGGCGGAGAAGGCGAGTGCCAACACCCGGCGCGTGTCGGCGGGTGCGATGATGCCGTCGTCCCACAGCCGTGCGGTGGCAAAATAGGGATTGCCCTCTTCCTCGTAGCGCGCGCGAATCGGATCCTTGAATGCCTTTTCCTCCTCGACGCTCCACTTTTCGCCCCGCGCCTCCATGCCATCGCGCTTGACCGTGGCGAGCACGGAGGCCGCCTGCTCGCCCCCCATCACCGAGATGCGCGCATTCGGCCAGGCGAACATGAAACGCGGCGAGTAGGCGCGGCCACACATGCCGTAATTGCCCGCGCCATAACTGCCACCGATGATGAGCGTGATTTTTGGCACCTGCGCGCAGGCAACGGCGGTGACCATCTTCGCGCCATCCTTGGCGATGCCGCCAGCCTCGTATTTCTGGCCGACCATGAAGCCCGCAATGTTCTGCAGGAAGAGCAACGGAATGCGCCGCTGGCAGCACAGCTCGATGAAGTGCGCCGCCTTGAGCGCCGACTCCGAAAAAAGAATGCCGTTATTGGCGATGATGCCGAGCGGCATGCCTTCCAGTTTGGCGAATCCGGTCACGATGGTCGTGCCGTAGAGCTTCTTGAATTCGTCGAACTGCGAGCCATCGACGAGCCGGGCGATGATCTCGCGCACGTCGTACTGGACTACGAGGGTCGGAGGCACGATGCCGCTCAGTTCGGCGGTATCGAACAGCGGCTGCTTGGGCGCCGACAACGGAATGTTCGGTTGCTTCCTGTAGTTCAGATTTGCCACGATGTGTCTAACGATTGCCAGCGCATGCGTATCGTCATTGGCGTAGTGATCGGCAACGCCCGAGAGCCGCGCATGGACATCTGCGCCGCCCAAATCCTCTGCCGTGACAATCTCGCCCGTGGCCGCCTTCACCAGTGGCGGACCGCCGAGGAAGATTGTGCCCTGCCCCTTGACGATGATGGTCTCGTCGCTCATCGCCGGAACGTAGGCGCCGCCCGCCGTGCACGAACCCATGACGCTGGCGATCTGCGGAATGCCCGCGGCGCTCATATTGGCCTGATTGAAGAAGATGCGTCCAAAATGTTCGCGGTCGGGGAAGATCTCGGCCTGGTTCGGCAGGTTCGCTCCGCCGGAATCCACGAGGTAGATGCAAGGCAGGTTGTTCTCGCGCGCGATCTCCTGCGCCCGCAAATGCTTTTTCACCGTGATTGGATAGTAGGTGCCGCCCTTGATCGTCGCGTCGTTGCACACGATGACGCACTCGCGACCCGACACGCGGCCGATGCCGGTGATGATGCCCGCGCCGTGGATATCGCCTTCGTACATGCCAAAAGCCGCGAGCGGCGATAGTTCCAGAAACGGCGAGCCGGGATCGATCAGCCGCTCGACCCGGTCGCGCGGCAGGAGCTTGCCCCGTTCGGCGTGCCTCTTGCGCGAGCGTTCGTCACCACCCAGTGCGGCGGTCGCCTGTCTTGCTTTCAACTCATCGACAAGCGCTCGCATCGCAGCCGCGTTCGACTTGAATGCGCCATCGTTGGAAGTGAGCGCGGATTTAAGAATGCTCACAGGCGCTCGACCGCTACGGCCGTCGCTTCGCCGCCGCCAATGCAGAGGGCTGCCACACCGCGCTTCAGGCCGCGCTTTTCCAGTGCGGCGAGCAAGGTCACGATGATGCGCGCACCGGACGCGCCAATCGGATGGCCAAGGGCGCAGGCACCGCCATTCACGTTGACCTTCTCGTGCGGCAAGCCGAGGTCGCGCATGGCGATCATCGCGACCACCGCGAAGGCTTCATTGATTTCGAACAGATCGACGTCTTCCTTCTTCCAGCCGGCAGCCTTCAGGACTTTTTCGATTGCGCCGACCGGAGCGGTGGTGAACCATTTTGGTTCCGCGGCATTGCTCGCCTGCGCCACGATCCGCGCAATGGGCTTGAGCCCGCGCTTCTTGGCTTCGTCGGCGCTCGCAAGGATCAGAGCCGCCGCGCCGTCGGATATCGAAGAAGAATTCGCAGCGGTGACCGTGCCGTCCTTTGCAAAGGCAGGCTTGAGCGTCGCAATCTTCGACGGGTCCGCCTTGCGCGGTTGTTCGTCGGCCGCAACGCTGACTTCGCCGCCCTTCGCCGGCACGTTCACTGCGATAATTTCCGACAGGAACGCACCAGAATCCTGTGCACGCTTGGCACGTGCGAGCGACTCCGTCGCATAGGCATCCTGTTCGGCGCGCGTGAATTGATAGTGACGGGCCGCGTCCTCGGCATAGGTACCCATGAGACGATGTTCATAGGCGTCCTCAAGGCCGTCGAGGAACATCGAATCCTTCACCTCGCCATGCCCCAAGCGCAAGCCGCCACGCGCCTTGGGCAGCAAGTATGGAGCGTTGGACATGCTCTCCATGCCGCCCGCGATAGCCAGGCTGGCCCGGCCGGTGGAGATCTGGTCGGCGGCCATCATCACGGCCTTCATGCCAGATCCGCACATCTTGTTGATCGTTGTGGCCGGAACGCTGAACGGCACGCCGGCGTAAACCGCAGCCTGTCGCGCGGGCGCCTGACCAAGGCCGCCGGGCAACACGCAACCCATAACTGTCTCGTCGATCTCATTGGCCGAAACGCCGGAGCGCCGTACGGCTTCGCCGATTGCCGCCGCGCCAAGTTCGGGCGCGGTGCGTCCGGAAAGCTCTCCCTGGAAGCCGCCCATCGGTGTTCTCGCGCCGGAGAGAATCACTACGTCTTGTGCTGCCATGGTGCTGTCTTCCTTCGATAAAGTGCCGGTCCCGGACTGGTACAAATTCGATGACCAACGCGAAACCCTGAGTTATCATCAAAATGCGAGTCCGGCCAATAAGCCGGCCGGGGTTGGGGTATGAACAAGTCGCTCCTTGCAGCGTGCGGGACAACTATATTCGTGGCGTCGGGGATATTTCTGCTCCCCTACGCGGGTGTCCAGATTCCGCTGGCGCAGCTCATGCTCGGCGCAGCCGCGGTTTCAACCGGCGTGGCGCTCGGCGCCATCGTGTTCCTGCTCCTGAACAGAACGCCGGCAAAGATCAGCCCAAGCGAACTAATGTCCAAACGGCTTTGCGACATCGAGGACCTGATCCGTCCTTTTCCGACGGAAAAAGTTCAGGCCCTGTCGGTTCGCCCCGAGACCTTCGCGCGCGATCTCGACACCGTCAAAAATCCCGAGAAATACCGCGACAAAACCATCACGCTCAGTTTACGCGGACCGTCGAAGGGCGGCGAGCCGTTCAATCCGGTCAAGCTGAGGGAGATCTTCGACGGCCTTCGCAGGGAGCAGAACTTCGATCACGTCATCCTGTATGACGATCACAAGGAGTTCATCGGCTACATTCCGGCGCTGCATGCCCGTTCGGCCTTCATCGATCCGGGTGCGGCCGAAGCGTACATCGCCCGTGCCATCACCGACATCTATGCCGGCTCGTTCAATGCTCAAGACCTTCGCCGCATCGGCGGCGCCACGAAGAGCGATGTCATTTCGGACAGTGCGCTGCTCTCCGAAGCGGCGATGCGCATGGGAGGTGGCATACGCCAACTCGTCGTCCTTCAGAATGCCTATCACCGCAAGCCGATCGGCTTGCTCTATGCCGACAGCCTCGTCACGCTGATGAGCAAGGGCGGCTCGCTGAAATAGCGCGATGCGCTAGTTGCCGGACTCTTCAAACAATTCGCGCCCGATCAGCCAGCGGCGTATCTCGCTGGTGCCGGCACCAATCTCGTAGAGCTTGGCATCGCGCAGCAGCCGGCCCGTCGGATAGTCGTTGATGTAGCCATTGCCGCCGAGGCACTGAATCGCCTGCAGTGCCATCCACGTGCCCTTTTCGGCGGCGTACAGAATCGCACCCGCAGCATCCTTGCGCGTGGTCTGTCCGCGGTCGCAGGCCTGCGCGACTGCGTAGACATAAGATCGCGTGGCGGATAGTGCGACATACATGTCGGCGAGCTTGCCCTGCATGAGCTGAAACGACCCGATCGGCTCGCCGAACTGCGTGCGCTCATGCACGTAGGGAACGACCACGTCGAGGCACGCCTGCATGATGCCGACCGAGCCCGCGGCCAGCACGGCGCGTTCATAGTCGAGGCCGCTCATCAGCACGTTCACGCCGCGTCCTTCGCCGCCCAGAACGTTCTCGCCCGGAACTTCGCAGTCCTGAAAGACGAGTTCGCCGGTGTCGCTGCCGCGCATGCCGAGCTTGTCTAGCTTCTGCGCCGTGGTGAAACCCTTGAAGCCCTTTTCGATGATGAAGGCGGTGATCCCGCGCTCGCGGGCATTTTGATCGGAACGGGCGTAGACGACCAGTGTATCGGCGATTGGACCATTGGTGATCCACATCTTGGTGCCATTGAGGATGAAGCGGTCGCCCTTCTTGTCGGCGCGCAGTTTCATGGACACGACGTCAGAACCGGAGCCGGTTTCGCTCATCGCCAGCGCGCCGACATGCTCGCCGGAGATCAGCTTGGGCAGGTAGCGCCGCTTCTGGTCGGGCAGGCCGTTACGGCGAATCTGG
>JANYBR010000166.1 GCA_025360685.1 Pseudomonadota bacterium | reverse complement strand
GCTTGCGGGTACTGTCGCGACGCAGATTCCGATCTTGGCGCAATTCTTCGAATTCTTTGAACGTATCGACGACAAGCTCCGAGAGGAGAAATTGGAGATACTGCTCAATTCGTTTCGCGACCGCTTCGCCAGTCTGGAGAGCGCAGAGATGCACTTGCGCCGGCTCTTTTCAGAGCACGCCGCAGCGATCCTGACGCGCAAGCTTGTGCAAATTCTGGACCGTGGTGACAGCGACAAAGAGTGGATCGATCTTCTGGGAAGCGTGCTCAAGCATCTATCCGAAGCGGAATTCGAAACGCAATTCGAGGAAATCTCGTATGCGTTGACGCAAATTGAACGGTTGAGTCCCCAGGCGTGTAAAATCGCGTTCAACGCTGACCCCACCTCCGAGGTCGCTTATCTCGTTGAGCTTGCTGCAAACAATCCAATTTAGTGCGGTCGCGTGTCGCGTCCATCATTGACCCCAGTTTATTCAATCATCACGCAATGAATGCAACGCTTTACATACCGCGATGGGAGGGGTCACCATTGGACGCGATTTCACACACTATTGCCGCTTGTCGAGCATGCTGGCACGAAGATCGACTTAAAGCATCGAAGCCCGCGTCACTTTCACGACGCGAGCTTCGGATGACTTTAGATCACGCCTCCAGAGCCTCGATTAAGCGCTAGAGAGTGGCATTCGGCCTAGAACAGAATTCCAGTCTCAAACATGACCCGTGTTTGTTCCGTACTGAGTCCAAGGGGACCGAGGGCAGCGCCGGGGGTGATGCTGTTCGCACTGACGTACGAAACTTCGGCCCGCGCAAACCAGACTTTCCATTGATAAGTCGGCGTCAGCGTGATTGACCAAGCATTGCTGCCCTTGCCGTACAGCAGGTTGGGCGAACCGAACGCTTTGCCTTGATCGCTGATGTACTCGACGCGGCCCGCGAGCTTCCAGTTGTCGTCAAACGAATAGCTGGCAAGTATGGCAGCCCCAAACGTGGAAGCGCTCTTCGCAATACCGGCGGCCAGATTGGTGGGAACGTTGGTGTATTGAAGATACGGCGAAATCGTCCACGGACCGTCGTTGTAAGTGTAAATCAGATTGAAGATGTCTTCGTTGTTCAGTGCCACCGAGGTTCCGGCTCGGCCATAGCCTGTGTGGCCGAAATTACCACCGCCGATAAAGGACAGAGTGTTGGAGCTGTCGAACGTGTACGCCGCCGATCCCCACAACCAGTTCAGCCGGTTGGAATACATGCCGTCGTTCCAAGTCAGAGAGAGCGCAAGCGGTCCCATCGTGTAGTTCGCCTGTACGCCCTGATTGACGGCATTTTCCTGGTTCCACAGCAGGCCACGTTCGATATTCATATTCTCAATCGTGAAAGTGTATTCCGCACCGATAAGGGTCGGAAGCTTGCCTGCCATGATCGAGAAATTGTCAGTCGGCGCGATTTTGATAAACGCTTGCGGCACGACGCCGAAAAAGAACGAGGTGGCACTGCTCGCATCGATGTACGACGCGCCGAGAGCAGGGAGCGAATAAGCCCCGACTTGAACAAAGAATTGAAACCAACCGTCGGTCTTTTGAAAAAAGACCTGTCCATTGCTCAGGTCGATCGTCGACGCGTCGTCACCGGCGAATGCGTCGACCGGATTGTCCTGATAGAACGCAAGTCCGGATACGGCGCCCGTGACGTAGACTTTGCCGCCAGCGCTCTCCAGCCAGTCAGGCAGGTCGACGCTAAATGGGGCTGGGTTCGCAGCCAGCGGTCCCGCCATGGCGGGTGTTGTCATGGGCATGGGGGCGGGTCCAGAGTCGGCGGCACGTGCGGCGGGCGCGATCGCGGCGCACATCGCAGAGGCAACGACACCAGCACGCCAGTAACTCGCACCGACCGGCGCAACACAATTTACCGCACCTTTATTCGATCTCATTCTCTCACCCTCCGATGGTCTCGTGGAATTCCTAAAGCCGCCGCCGCGTGCACTGCAACAAATTCGACGTGGCGTATCTTGCAAAGTAAATGTCGCAAAAGAAACCCGAAAACTGCGGGTTTTCGTGTCCGCGCTGCAACATTTTCACAGGAATATCGCCGCACCAATTCGCAGTGCACAAATTTCTGCACAAGTGTTAATCACATCGCTGCCCGATTGGGCGGTTCAGCTGTTGAAGGTAAGGGGTGTCTGACCGGACGCCATCATCGGCCACCGATGTCGCCCCGAACGAGTCCAGACCCTTCGGAGCGGGTTCGGGGTTGGAGCGTGCTGGCGAAGACGGACGGGGACAAATTGAATGTTCGACGAAACGCATACGTAAACTGCAGCGCACTCAAATAACCGGCGTCTTCTGCTGCCGACGAAAGGTCCCCGTGCCGAGCAAGAGATCGGATTGCAGTTTGGAAGCGCAACCAACGAACGTGCGTTCTCACAGGAAGCCCCGTGCATTTCCGAAACAAACCGGCAAACTGCGGAATGGATAAGCCTGCGGTCTCCGCCAGACCGGCGAGCGGCCATTTCCGGCGATGGCCTTCGACCAGCGTCGCGAGCGCGGCGCGAACTCGGGGATCGCCAGGGCGCCCTGCTTTCGTGCGGCGGAAAAGACACGAAAATTCGTCGAACGCCAGCGCCACACTTTCGTCGTTGTCATAGCGACCTTGCATGAGTTTGCGCGCTGCAATTTCGACTACGCCCGTCAATCGAACGACGCTTCGCCCACCGGCTCTGGCCGCGAGACCGCTCGCCGTCTCTGTATCGGGATCGAGAAAAAGTGTGGTCGGCGTCGTCCCCGACGGACAGTGGATGGCGTGCCGTATGCCACGATGGATCAAGACAGTCGACGCCCAGATTGTTGAATCCCCCAAATCGACTCCGATCTTCTTGTCTCTCGTAAAGCTAATCTGGAGTGCATCGTGCGCGTGCAACTTGGCGTCGTCGATAAGGCCACGGTGGAGCGCCCAGCCAAGTTCTATTCGCGTTGCGCGCCGCGGTTTTTTTGACGGGTTCAGCGTCTGATGCGACATCAACAGCGCGCTCGGTCAGTCCTGCCTTAGTTTGGCGGAGGGTCGTCGGAGAAACCACTTTCTGAAGGCGACGACGCACCATACTGCTTCGACGAGTCCGAAAGGCCAAGCACCATGGAGAAAACCGTAGATTGCCCCAATCGCGCCGGCGCACATGATCGTGATGCAGATTGAAATTTCATGTCGTTGTGCTAAGTCATTCGTATTCGCTTAAGACTGAGCCGCTACTCTGCAGGAACAATGAGCAGGTCAATTCTGAAACGCCTTCTCCCGATGCTGATCAGCGTGGCGCTGGTTCTGGGCGTTTACCCCTCGTCTGCCGCGACACAGTGCTGCGACCCGGCAAATATGACCATGAACGTGTCTGGCGGCTCAATAACTATGACCATGGACCACCACAAGAACGTGCCTTCGAAGATGCCCGCAGAGGCGTGCGCCGCGATGTGCGTTTCCATGGCAAGCGTGGCACTTGTTGCTCCGAAGCCTAGGCTCTTTGCACCTATCGCCACGGGCGAGTCGAGCTGGTTCGCTATTGCCGATTTGGGCGGCATTTCTGATCCTCCAGCCCTACCTCCTCCAATTACAAGCATCTAACTCAGCGCGACCGCGTCGGCTCTTGACCGTGCGCGTGGTGCCGTTCGGCTGACTGCGAACGATTGCTCGCAATGGCGATTGATTTGGTCGCAAGCGATTGATCATCCGCTGCGTTGGTTGGGACACCCTCGCTTTACCTCAAACTACGAAGCTGGAGCTCCGTTGCTAGAGCTCAGTGGGAGAGAGACCATGAATGGCTACAAAAAGTTATTAGCGTGCTCGGCGATTGTTGCTACTGCCGTTGCATTGGCAGGTTGCCAGACCGAGCCCCCACAATCGACCGACTTCAAGTTTGAGCTGGTTGGAATTCCGACCGTCATCGATCACAGAACGACAATCTCACTCCGGCTTGTCCACATGGACGAAAGCCCGGTCGTGCTCTCGCAGATGTACGTAGAGTATTGGGTCTACAACGGTCCAAAAGACGCTCCCAATCACGTGGAACGCCAAGAATTGAAAATCAGTACTCAAGGATACTTCGTCTATAGCAGCATCAACTTGCACGTAGGAGACACGGTGCACCTTGTTGCGCGAGTTGCACCCAATTCGACCACAATTCGTGGAAGCGTGACGCTTCCATGATGCCTCAACTCTTTCGTTTGTTTTGTCAGAT
Source organism: Pseudomonadota bacterium (assembly GCA_025360685.1). Lineage (GTDB taxonomy): Bacteria > Pseudomonadota > Alphaproteobacteria > Micropepsales > Micropepsaceae > Rhizomicrobium. The sequence goes on along the minus strand of JANYBR010000166.1, from coordinate 8,495 downwards.
CCCAACCGGCCGTTCTGGCCACCTCGAAAAGGAGAATGCCATGCGTAAAGTTCTAGCCACGATCACCGTCGCCATGCTGGCTGCAACCACCACTGATGCCTTTGCGGCCGATCCAATGAGCATGAGCGCGCCAGCGCCAATGGCGAACATGTCGGCCTACCGCTTTGAAGTCGCGGGACCAGTAGAATCACATGCTGGTACGAGCATTGTGTTGATCCGACTGGTCCATGTTGCTGACAACAAGCCCGTGATTGGCGCGGTCATCATTCAGAGCCACGCCGACATGGGACCAATAGGCATGGCGTCAATGAAGGGACCGATCAAGGCGCTGCCGGTAACGACGCCCGGAATATACCCATTCGAAGTGCAAAACGGCTCGGTGTGGTCAAAGCCGGACAATTGGGCACTTACGTTTGCAGCGAAGGTCCAGGGCGAGTCGGCGACTGTTAGCGGTACCGTTGTCGTTGCGCTCAAACCCTGACATGCCCGAACGCATTCATGGGGCGGGCGACGCGGCAGAGTGTCGCCCGAAGCGCTACCAGATGAAAAGACGTAACGACGAAGTCGCAAAAGCGTTGCGGGTTGAGGAGAATTCATGACGATTGGTCGCTCCGAAATTTTGATGATCGCCGCTGCCACGCTCGCGACAACTCTACTCGGCGTCTCGATCGGGTATTGGTGGCGCGGCGACCAGCAGTCAACGGTTGTCCCCACCGGTGCTCCATCAAAGATCTCGGTATCCGCACCCGCTCCGAAACCGATCTACTACCAGGACCCAGACGGAAAGCCGGACTATTCGCCCAGACCGAAGAGAACGGTTGATGGTCGCGCGTACAAACCTGTCATTGACACCACTCCAATGAAGACTGCGTCCTCTCCGCCAGCGGCGCCGATAGGCACGGGTAAAGTGCTCTACTATCGCAATCCCATGGGTCTTGCGGACACCTCGCTGGTCCCCAAGAAGGATTCCATGGGGATGGACTACATCCCAGTCTATGAAGGCGACGACCGGTCAGGGATCGTCGCCGTCAGTCCCGAACGCGTTCAGATGTTGGGTGTCAAAACGACGAAAGTTGAATTGCGGGCGTCGCTGTCCAGTTCGATCCGCTCTACGGGCACAATTCAGCCAAACGAAAGCAAGCTCGCCGTCGTCACGACGAAATTCGATGTCGTGGTGGAGAAACTCTTTGTCTCAACCACGGGCGCTCAGGTTCGCGCCGGTCAACCGCTCGCTCAGGTGTGGCTTCAAACGCCCGATACCACGATGCAGATCGGACCGGACGTGATCACACGGCAAATCGATTACATCGTAGCGTTGCAGGATAAGAATCCCGTCGCAATCGCCCAAACCGCAAACGTGCTTCGGCAGTACGGAATGCCGAGTTCTGCAATCGCTGAAATTCGCCGAACGGGCCGCGCCACGCGTTCGATCACTATCATTGCTCCGCGCACCGGCACGATCGTCGACAAAACCGCCATCGAGGGGATGCACTTCAATACCGGTGACCCCTTATTCAAGATTGCCGATTTTTCAACGGTATGGCTCATCGCGGACGTGGCTGAGCAGGACCTCGGCAATCTCCGAGACGGTGAGGTAGCGCACGTCAGCCTCGTGGCCTATCCCGGACAGACTTTCGCCGGTCAGATCGACTTTATATACCCGACGCTGATGGAGAACACGCGCACAGGCCGTGTGCGCATCGTTCTGGCGAATTCCGACGGACGACTACGCCAATCTATGTATGCATCGATTGTCATCGACGCGACCGCAACTTCGGGCGGACCGGTCCTTGTCGTGCCAGACTCGGCCGTCATCGACAGTGGCACCCGACAAGTCGTCCTGGTCGTCAGGGGACAGGGACGATTTGAGCCCCATGTCGTGAAGATTGGTGCCCGAGGAGACGGATATGTAGAGGTGCAAAACGGTCTCAAGCCCGGCGACCAAGTTGTTGTCGGAGCGAACTTCCTGATCGACGCCGAGAGTAACCTTCGTGCCGCACTACAAAGCTTCACGCCCGTCACGAAGAAGAGTGCTGGCACGCCATGATCGCGCGCATCATTGAGCTGTCCGCGCGCAATACCAAATTCATCCTGTTGGCCACACTTTTTGTCATCGGTGCCGGGTTGTATGCGGTCCTAGGCACGCCGTTGGACGCCATTCCGGACCTCTCGGACCCTCAGGTCATCGTCTACACCGAGTATCCGGGTCAGGCGCCGCAGGTTGTCGAAGATCAAGTCACGTATCCACTGACGACTGCGCTTCTGGCCGTACCGAAATCGAAAGTCGTGCGAGGCTTCTCGTTCTTCGGAGTCTCTTTCGTCTATGTCGTTTTCGAAGATGGGACCGATATCTATTGGGCGCGCAGCCGCGTGCTGGAATATCTCAACTTCGCTCAGAAGCGCCTACCAACGGGCGTAACTCCATCTCTCGGTCCGGACGCAACCGGAGTCGGCTGGGTGTTCGAGTATGCAGTGATCGGTGCACAGCGAACGCTCGCCGAGCTACGCTCGATCCAGGACTGGTTCATTCGTTACCAACTCACCAAGGCGGGCGGAGTGGCAGAAGTCGCCAGCGTCGGCGGCTTCGTCAAACAGTATCAGGTCGTGGTGGACCCTGCGAAGTTGCGAGCGTATGGCATCTCTCTCACAAAAGTTACAGACGCCATTCGCGCCAGCAACATGGACGTCGGTGGCAGCACGATCGAAATGACTGAGCGCGAATACATGGTACGCGGTCGCGGCTACCTCAAGAACTTGAAAGACATCGAACAGATTGTTCTTAAGAGCGAAGGGGGCACTCCCGTTTTGCTTCAGAATGTGGCGCGGGTGGAGATCGGCCCCGACGAACGCCGTGGTCTCACCGAACTTAACGGCCAGGGCGAAGTCGTGAGCGGAATTGTGCTCCAGCGTGACGGCGAGAATGCGTTGTCCGTCATCAAGAACATTAAGCAAAAGATCGCAGAGATCGCCGACGGACTACCCAAAGGCGTTTCAATTGTTTCGGTCTATGACCGCTCCAGTCTTATCTACCGCGCCATCGACACGCTCAAGCACACGCTCCTCGAAGAGAGCATCATCATCGCGCTGGTCTGTCTCATATTCCTCCTGCATGCACGCAGCGCACTTGTCGCCATTATCATGCTGCCGATTGGCGTGCTGCTTGCCTTCATCGTCATGCATGCAATGGGGATCAGCTCGAACATCATGAGTCTCGGCGGCATCGCCATTGCCATCGGCGCGATGGTTGACGCGGCGATTGTGATGATCGAGAACGCGCACAAGCGACTGGAGAGAGCGGGACCGGACGTCTCCCGACTGGACGTACTGATCAAGGCTGCAACCGAAGTGGGACCAGCGCTGTTTTTCAGCCTACTGGTTATCACCGTGTCGTTTCTCCCCGTTTTCACGCTGGAAGCGCAGGAAGGGCGACTCTTCAAGCCGCTTGTTTATACCTACACCTTCTCGCTGGCCGCAGCCGCCTTGCTCTCGGTCACGCTCGTACCGGTGTTGATGACGCTCTTCGTGCGCGGCCGGATTATCCCTGAACAGAAAAATCCGGTGAACCGTGCACTGATTTGGGCCTATCGGCCGATCATCGACCTTGTGTTGCGGCATCCCAAACTCACGATTGCTGTCGCGTTGCTTGTCCTCGCGGTGTCGATTTATCCGATAACACGCGTCGGCAGCGAGTTCATGCCGACCTTGAACGAAGGCACACTGCTCTACATGCCCGTCAGCCTTCCCAGCATGTCGATTACCAAAGCCGGTGAACTCATCCAGGTACAGGACAAGATCATCAAGACATTCCCAGAAGTGGAGTCGGTGTTCGGCAAGGCGGGTCGGGCGGAGACCGCCACCGATCCTGCACCAACCGAGATGTTCGAGACCGTCATCAATTTGAAGCCCGAAGAAACTTGGCCTAGCGGCATGACAGTGGACAAGCTGATCGCTGCCATGAACCGAGCGCTCCAGTTTCCGGGAGTCAGCAACGCGTGGACCATGCCGATCAAGGCCCGCATCGACATGCTCTCCACCGGCATTCGTACGCCTGTGGGCGTCAAGGTTTATGGCAACAACCTCGCCGAGCTCGATCTACTCTCCGCAAAGATCGAAGCCGTCGTGAGGGGAGTGCCCGGTACGACCAGCGCGTTCGCCGAACGTGTGCTCGGTGGCTACTACCTCGATATTGAGCCCGACCGCGCCGCGCTGGCACGCTATGGCTTGACCATCGAAGATATTCAAAACGTCATCCGGACCGCGCTCGGCGGCGAAATGGTGACTGAGACCGTGGAAGGGCGAGAGCGCTACAACGTCAATGTTCGCTACCCGCGCGACTTCCGCGACGATCCACAAATGATCGCAAGCCAAGTTCTGGTCAACACTTCGGAGGGCGCAGCCATCCCCCTTGGACAAGTGGCTGCAGTCAGCATTACTCAGGGACCACCTTCGATCCGGACGGAAAACGCGCAGTTGGTGGACTACATCTACGTCGATTTGCAGGGGCGCGATCTGGGTGGCTACGTCAACGATGCGCGCAAGGCCGTCCAGGATCAGGTGAAGTTGCCACCCGGCTATCACATCGAATGGAGCGGGCAGTTTGAGTATTTGGAACGCGCCGCCGCTAGGTTACAGACCGTCGTCCCCGTCACGCTGTTCCTCATTTTTCTATTGCTTTATCTGAACTTCCGCCGCTTGACCGAGACGTCAATCGTTATGCTGTCGGTCCCGTTCGCACTCACCGGCGGATTCTGGCTCATGTATCTTATGGACTTCAACATCAGCGTGGCTGTCGCAGTGGGCTTCATCGCGCTAGCTGGTGTGGCGGCAGAGACTGGCGTCGTGATGTTGATTTATCTCGACAATGCCCTTACCTCGATGATCGAGCAGAGGCAGCTGGAAGACCGTAAGCTGGATGCGGCCGACCTCTATCATGCAATCATTGAGGGCGCTGTCGAGCGTGTCCGTCCCAAGATGATGACTGTGTCGGCGATCATGGCCGGCTTGTTGCCGATCCTCTTCAGCACCGGCACCGGCTCGGAAGTCATGCAGCGGATCGCTGTGCCACTCGTTGGCGGGATGATTTCGTCGACTTTACTGACTCTCGTGGTCATCCCTGCGATTTACGCGCTGGTCAAAGGGCGCCAGCTCGCCATTCATCCATCAAACTGAGTCTGAAATGTTCTGTCGGCCATTCCCGGGGTCTTCGCCACGGACCCATGCGAACTGGATTGTGTTGACTTCGCACATTTGCTAAGTCGTACTTTGCATCTTTGCTAAGGTGATCAGTTGACGACAGCCCGAACTTCGCGCGCTCCGAACAACGCGGACGCGATCGCCACGCAATGCGCTCGAAAGCTCCTTGAACTTCGCACTCACGCCCGCGAAACCCAAATGCAACTCGCCAAGCGCTTACACATGACGGAGTCGATGGTGTCGCGCCTAGAAAGCGGCTCGCATGTCCCCAGTCTGCGGACGCTTTGCCGGGTCGCGGACGTATTTGGCCGAAAGCTTGAGGTTGTCTTTCACGAACACGAACACACTCATTCGGACGGCACTCGCCACACGCATCCCCATAGTCACCTTGACCAAGACCATCGACACAGCCACAGGAACAAGAAGCGATGAACTATGGCCCCCAGCTACTTTTGATCGGCGCCGTTGCAGGTGTCGGTGTCTTGCACACGCTGGTTCCCGATCATTGGGTCCCGATCACGCTGATTGCGCGTCAGCGCGACTGGACGAGGGCCGAGACTCTGAGTGCCTCACTCAAGGCCGGCACTGGCCACGTCGTCTCTACGCTCGCCATCGCGTTGGTTGTTTGGCTCGCGGGGGTCGCATTTGCCAAGCGCTTTGGTCATTACGTCGATACCGCATCGAGCATTGCTCTCATTGGATTTGGGAGTTGGATAGCGATTTCAGCATTGCTGGAAATGCGTGGCGCAGGCGGTCATGGACACAGCCACGGTCACACGCACAACCACGCGGCCCTGGGGATCGGTGACCCGATCCACGGTCCAGAATTGCAGCGAATCGCAACACATGATGGCGAATTGGCCCTATCGATTTTTGAAACAAACGTTCCGCCATGCTTTCGATTAACCGGTGCTCTGGATGACTCCGTTGTCGTGACGACAATCAGAGACGATGGCACGCGCCACGACTTCGCGATGTCCAATCGCGGCGACTATCTGGAGTCAATCGAATCGATTCCTGAGCCGCACCAGTTCGCAGTGATCGTCGCGACCGACCATGGGGGGCACTCTCACTCCTACAACACCCGTTTTACCGAGCACGCGCACGACCATGGCGGCCATTCGCATGATCAGGGGGGACACGAGCATCAAGCGAATGTTTCGTCACGCACTGCGTTACTCCTCATTCTGGGATCGTCGCCCATGGTCGAGGGCATTCCGGCATTTTTCGCCGCGGGAAAGTACGGCGTCGGATTAATAACCATCATGTCAGTCGTTTTTGCTGTCGCAACCATCGCCACGTATGCCCTCCTATGTGTCTCTTCGACAGTGGGATTGCAGCGAGTAAGTTTTGGCCCTTTCGAGCACTATGGCGAAGTTTTCAGCGGCGCCTTTATCGCGCTGGTGGGGCTCGCATTTTGGATATGGCCGGTCCTCTAGATTTCGCGGGTTGAGCTGGGGTCTACACTGGTCCCGGCCGGCGCATCATCTGGCCACTCCCAGCTGGTCGGGATCAGAAGGAGTGCGAGCCGGGTCAAATGGTTCGGCATTTGCCAGCAGCGCCTCTCGGTCCTTCTCCCGTCGAGCGTTTACCCAATCCCAGTCGTTTTTTGCACCCAGCACCATCAAATAGAGTGCCGTTCGGTCCCACAGCCAATTCAATTGCGTCGAGAACGCCGACGTCGCCGCCTTCGACTGTTCGAAGCGACACTCGTGAAGTTGAAGGATCAACTCAAAGCGTCCAATTACATCGGATACGTCAACATTAACACGATCGCCAACGCGGACGGAATCTGGCCACTGGAGTTCACATGCCGCTTCGGATATCCGGGCGCGGCCATTTGCGAAACTCTTCATGCCGAAGGCTGGGACGCGCTCTTCAAGCGGCTGATTTCGCGCGAGAGCCTCGCCTTCGCCACACATCCGGGTTTCGCGGTGGGCGTACTTCTCACGGTGCCTTCGTTTCCGCAGGGCGATCGTTACGGTGAGATGTCGAAGGGCCTTCCTGTGCTATTCCGCGCGCAGCCGAGCGCGGAAGATTGGCGCCACATGCATTTCAGTGACATGGAAATGTCGAACGGGCAACTGTTGACCGGCGGAGAACTTGGCGCCTTGATGATCGTCGCTGGCCGGGGGGAGACCGTCGAGCTTGCCCAGGAACGAGCCTACGCACGCTGCCGAAATGTGGTTGTTCCTGGTTTGCGCTACCGCACCGACATTGGCGATCGCTTCCTGAAGCGCGACCGTGCTTTATTACGGCAGTGGGGTTTGTGGCCGTAGCGTCGCATTCACAGTATGTGAATCGAAATGAGGCTCCAGGTCTTGGAATTGCCGCGCAGCTCGACCTGAGCGCTGTAAAATCGCGCGGAACTGTGACCCCGCCTCTAATGCTGCGCAACGCATTGAGCGCATTGGCGTGTGCCGTCAGTCTTCCGGCTGACAAAAGCGAGGATCATCGCAAGCACTAAGACGGTCCGGACAACTAGGAAGCGATCCAATCACACCGAAGTAGCGTTCAACTTGAAACGAGCTTTGGCGCGACACGCTACCGCGCTTTGCGATGCGCCGGGAGCTTGATACCGGACGCTCGATTTGATCATGCAGTTGAAACGCGAGGTGAAGCACCTCGCGCTTGCGGGGCCTCGGCCACCGCATGCGATTTGATATGCCGCAGCCAATTGCCGTTGAAATCACCTGAGGGCTTCCGATGCACCGAGGTGCGCGATTTGGCGAGCGATTTTCCCTGTTCTGGAAAAGGTGTTCCCTGTTATGGCCTAAAATCTTCCCTGCTATTTTTCTCGGCGTTTTCGTCGTGTAAGGCCTACAAACACTGCACCATACGCAATATCGAGCCTCCAATTTGGGTCCTTTTTCGTGTTTTCGCTGTATTTTTCCCAGTTATCGCGGAACCGCGCGCGGAGACTGGCTCGCACGTGACTACGTGCACCACCAGCTGGTTGTTCGCCTGCGGCCGCGTGCACCGAAATTCCTTCGCAAAACAAGCGCGCTTGTGCGCACGAGGTCATTGTCCGGGACTATTGCCGGCGTCAGAGCCATCAATCATGGCGCGGACGGCGCGCGTTGTGTAGTTGAGGCGCATAACTTCGATTGGACTTCGCCTGGCGAGGAACATGACGGATAGAGACTGGTTGGCAGCGCTCAGCCCTCGCATGGTAGCCGCAGCGATCGTGCTCGCCGGCTTCACGCTGATGCTGGCGGTCAATCTTCCTGGCCACCTGGAATTTGATTCCGTCCGGCAATTGCTCGAGGGCCGCCGGGGCGTCTACTCCAACTGGCACCCAC
>JANYBR010000398.1 GCA_025360685.1 Pseudomonadota bacterium | reverse complement strand
AGCAATTTAGATTGACTGAATTGCAATATTGATCGGCTCCCGCGAGTGCCTATCCTCGGCGCATGAACGATGACCCTGAACTTGCGCACCCGGAAAATTGGAAATGGATCGGCGTCGCCCTTGTCGGCGCCGTCGTCCTGTTTGGACTGGCAGCCTGGGTTCGTTCGCTGCCACAGTCAGACGACAATTTCCCGGCGATTGCGGCACTCGCCGTTTTAATCGCTGGATTTGGTGCCGCCGCATTTCTCAGAACATGGGATCCTCGCGCCGAAGGCGTGCCAGCGGTTAAGCAGCTGCTGCTGAACAACCAGATTGACGATTCCGGTCTGGCAGCGCTGTAGGCGTTCTTCCGTCCATGAAACTTGAACGGGGCGAGGCCCGAGCCGCCGCCAGAATGTCTCGTTCCGGACGCAACGCTTCGAGGTCAACTTCGGCAGCTTGCCGCGACACGAGAACGCCCCTGAAACTTCGACGTGTCTGCCTTCCTGAATCACAGTGAAGAAGAATGACGACTCTCAGCGCAACCGGGAAGAATTTGTCCGTCGGCCATTGAACCAATGGGCTGCGCGCATCAGGTCAGAAAAAAACCCGACGTGAATTGCTCACGCCGGGCTCAGTTCTCAATGTCGGCGGCCTTGAATTTGGACTTCGCGGCACTTTGCAATGGCGCCGACCGCTCGATCAGTTCAACTCATCAAGGTCCAGTGAAGTCTGACCCCGATGCAACTACCGTGTGCCCCAGTTTCCGTTGTCGTCCCGACACGCTGTACCGGTGTGTTCAAAGCGCTGGCCGTCGCGGTAGGTGACTACCCTGAAGTCGCGACAAATCTGTCCGCCGTCACGATACTCTCGCGTCGTGGTGAAGGTGCCGTTGTTGTTTCCATGTCGCCAGTCATAGTCGCGTCCGACGTCGCCATTCAGGCTCTGGCCGTAGGCGTCGAACGCATAACGCTGGTCGTCGCAGCTGACGTCGCGTGAGAGGGTGTTGCCGAGCAGGCCGCCAAGAATGACGCCACCTGCAACCGCTCCGCCATTGCCATGGCTTGCCGCTCCGCCAATCAGGCCGCCGGCGATTGCGCCAAAGATGGTGCCTGCTGCGACATTGCCCTGGTGACAGGAGCGCTCATAGTCTCCTTCGCGATAGTAGTTCGCGGACGGAGCCGGGCCGCCTTGGCCGTTCCATCCCGGATTCTGGTCGCCGCCGTTCCAGCCCTGTCCTCTGCGGCCACCGTTCCAGCCAGCGCCCCGGTCGTCGTACCAACCGTCGCCATAGACATTGCGGGCGCCCCAATCAGTTTCGCCCAACTGATTGCTGATGTCGCGCAACTGGCCCGCATAGCGGCGAAATGTCTGCGCGTCGATGCCGTTGTCGCTCTCATAGTAGCTTTGAACGACTCGCGCTTCGATGCTGTCCAGGTTCTTCTGAATCATCCAGGCGCGCTTTGGGTTGAGCGAATTGCGCCGAACACCGGCGGCGATGGTATCGTCCAGATGTTGTTCCCAGCGGGAGAGCCGAGAATAGCCCTCGTCGCTATCATTGATACGAACGGGATCGGCAACCGCGGCATTGGCAAACAGCATCACTGCCGCAGACGCCGCCACGGGAATAAATTTTTGCATCGTCATTCTCCAGCTTGGTTTCTCTGAAAGGTGCGTTGGTTCGCGCGTCATGCTCTCCGCTTTTTGGCCGTCGACGCGAACTGGCGGCCAATTGCTCCCATCTGTAATGGGTCTTACTCGAATTGGTTCCCTTCAACCGTTTCTTTTTTTCTTCTAATGCGTAAACGGAATTCGAACGAGCGTGGACCGATTTCGCGCAAAAAGTTGCGGAAATCGAACAGGCGAACTAGGCGTTGTTCAACCAACCTCTGTTGCCGTGGCTGGTTTCGTCAACGCGGCCAGCGGCCGTGAGCATCAGCGTCGTCTTGTCCGCGATTATGATCGTGTCGGCCATCGCCGCGGGCGGGCGCGCCAGGAGTGGTGTTCGGCGTGAACGCCTCAACTCCCGGCTGGCGTCCGTTCCATTCGCGACCATGGCCACCCGGCCATGAATTTGCCGCGGGCGCGCCACCGGCTGCAGCGCCTCGTGGTGGATCGACCAGTGCAGTGTGCGGCGCGAATGGCGCTGAACCATGCTCTGGTATTTGGTGCGGCGCCGGCGTGTTGCCTAGGCGGCTGCGCCAGTCCTGCCCGCCGGCTCCGCCTTGCAATTCGCGATTCCAGGTTCCCTGGCCCGAGTTCCATGCGCCCGTGTCGTGCGAATTCCGGTCACCGCGGCTGCTGTTCCATCCTGAGCTGTTGTTCCACGTGCTGCGATCCACAGGTCTGTTGTCGAATGCACGACTGCCCAAGCCGCGCCAATCGCTATTGCCCCAATCGCGCCGGTCGCGATCCCCGTTGTTGTGCCTGTGAAACCAGCGTTGCCGCCAGTCGTCGCGCCATCTAAAGCCGTGGCTGTCGTACCAGTCGTAACTCAGCGCGGGCCCGAACTCATTGGAGCACGCCCAATCGGGCCGGCCTTCATCCCATCCATCGGAGTGCCAGCCGCCGTGGATCCAGAAATAGTAGTGACTGCGCGAGTAGCGGTAGTACATCGGTCCGCGATACCACTCGCCGTCGAAATACACCGGGCAATACGAAACCGGGTAATCCCAAAATTCGTCGGGACAGCCCCAGCGATCGCAATAGCCACCGCTTTCGTAAGAAAACCCGACGCCGCCGCCCGGTCCGACCGAAAAGCCGAAACTGTCGGCCCGCGCAGAGCCGGAATATGAAATCGCTGCGCCCGCGGTTGCCGCCGCAGCTATGGCTGTATTCCATGCACTGAACATTAGCGGCGCGCTCCATGACGACGGTCCTGTCCACTGTATGGGAGCCGTGCGCTGAACCTGTCATGAACGAAATGTGACGATATTGCGGCCAGCGGCCTGTATTGCGAGCAAAAGGAGCTGCTCGACGATTCCGTGACTTCGCCGCGTGAAAAGGTTGTGCAATCAGCAGTGTGGGAGCGCGCGAGAAATTCGGAAAACCGTTCGGAACCAATCGAAGTCTGACGCGTTGGGCCCTATATCTCACTCGCATTGCGAGCGAGCGACCAGTTTTTGCCGCCATTTCGAAAGGTGGCGAGCCCTTTTGTGCAACGCATCAATTTTCGTTTTTGATCTGGAGCAAACTCTGCAGCCTCGACACAGGATATTTGAGTCTTCCGTCACTCAAGTGAACGCGTCGGCGACACGTTCGCATTTTTCTTAGATCCAACTCCAACGCGAGAAAATCGAAATGAAAAAGCTACTGACCCAGACACTGCTGGCCGCGGCCATCGGCGGCGCCGCGCTGACCGCAGCTCCGGCGAACGCTGCCAGCTTTTCGATCGGCTTCGGTTTTCCGGGAGTCGGCTTTTCCTACAATAGTGGCGGCTATTGCGACCGCTGGGGCTGCCCCGACCAGTTCTGGGACTATCCGATCTACTATTGTCCGGTCTACTACCGCGGCACTTGGTTCAGCGGTCCCGTTTATTATCGGTCTTCCCGAAACGGGTATCTGTACTGGGTGCATGGAGGCTGGCGTCGCGACACCTGGAACCGGCAACGGCCTCGCGGTGCCTGCGTCGATCGCTATGGCCCCCCGCTCGATCTGGATTTTTATATCTGGAACGGCTTCAGCGTCCGGGACCAATGGCGCTACTCCTGGCGCAACAATCGCAATGACTGGTGGAACCACCGTCAGGACTGGGATCGTTCCAATCGCAGCTCTACAAACTGGCAAAGCTGGGTGCCAACCCAACAGCGCAACTATGACTGGAACCGCCAGCGCGACTGGAACGGCACTCGCGACTGGACCAAGCCAGACTGGAATCGGAGCGATTGGGAGCGGCGCAACAACATTCAACGCGGAGCTGGTGCCTCAACGCCGACAACCCCGTATAGCGGCGTCAATCCCATGATGAATCGAAGCGGTCCGTCGACGCCCGCGCCGCAGATGACGCCAACGCTCACACCACCCGCTGGCAACAATTCGCCGGCGGATATGGGTGGACGAAACCGTGACCAATTTAAAGGTGGCAAAGACAACAAGGGCGCTGCCACGACACAGGGCGGTACGGTCGCGCCGCCGGTTCAGACGACACCAGTGTTCACCGGACCCGCTACCAACAATCCTCCGGCGGACCTGGGTGGCCACAAGGATCGCGGACTGAAGAACGGCAAAGACAACCAAGGCATGGTTGGCACGCAGGGCGGCTCTGTAGCGCCTCCAGTGCAGACCGCTCCAACGGTGACGCCACCTCCAGCCAGCAATCTTCCGGCTGATACGACTGGTAGAGGTGCCCGGGATCGCCACAGGGGCGGCAAAGACAATCAGGGAACAGTCGGCACACAGGGCGGTACTGCAACGCCTCCGGTGCAAGCGGCACCCGTTGTCGCGCCGCCAGTGCAGGTGGCACCCGTTGTCACGCCGCCCGTGACCACCACTCCACCGGCTGACAAAAAGAAGGACCACAAGAAGAACAAAGATGGTCAGGACAATGCCGGAACCGATCAAAACACTCCGCAGTAGTTAGCAACACGCCTTACGGCCCCGGCTTAGCTGCCGGGGCCGATTTTTTTTGAGTAGAATTCGATTGAGTGGCGCGCCCGTACGAATAACAAAATTCGCCGCTCGCTCGTCGGCTTGGGTGCCGTGCCAATTTGCGGTTCGTACTTCGTGCCGGACTAAACTCAGGACGCCTTTGCCGACTGCGGATGCAGTCCTGGACGCTGCGGGAAAAAAACAATGCACGCGACGATGACGATAGAGATGATGGCCGTCGCAAGCGGACGACTGAAGTTCAACCCGCCATGGTTCAGGGGTTTGTCCAGAAAGTCTCCTACTGTAGCCCCTAACGGCCGGGTCAGAATGAAGGCGGCCCAGAACAGCAGCACTCGAGATAAGTTGGTCCAGTAGTAGAGCGCCGCTACGACTGCCAGTGCGGCCATGAATACAAACGCGGCCCCGAAGAAGCCAAATCCCGAGGTATCGGCCATCCAGTCACCCAACGCCGTTCCGAGTGTTTGGGAGAATGTGATCGTTGCCCAGTAGAACGCTTCGGTCTTGGGCTTGCTGACCGTTTCAACCGCGATTGTCCGCTCGGACCAGTACCAAAGACCGAGAACTGCCATGACGCAGAGAAACAAGATTGACGAACCGCCTGTGTAACCGACGCCTAGGGAGCGGTCGGCAAAGTCGGCCATCGTTGTTCCGGCTGTCGTCGAAGCGATGATCGTTGCCCAATAGAGGAATGGATGAAACTTCTTCGCCACGATCTGCAGGACGACCAACGCAGCCAGCAGAGTGAGAAAAATGGCTGTGCCCGTTAGATAACCCAGGTTCATCGTCATGGTCACGGCGTCGCCGCCAGTCTCACCCAATGTCGTGGCAAGAATCTTGATGATCCAAAACGTGAGCGTGACTGCAGGAACTTTGCTCAGGACAGCGGACGCGGTCGAGTTGATCGTACCTTCTTGGCGCATAAGATTGCTTTCGCATGTCCGATTGACGCGATTATGGCGTGCCGGGTCCCCACTGCTCGCACGCTTCCCAATTCATCTCAACCCAGCAGGGAAGGGGGCATTGCCGCAAATGCCAGAGAGTTACGGCAGTTTGAGACTGCGAAAGGTTCTATCAGCGTCCTGAGACCTCGAACCGGCGGCCATCCCTGGTGAGTGACTTGCCACCCGCCGGACCGATTTCTCGGACCGGCGGGCCGCAACGTTGAGCTAGTCGGGATGCGGGCCTTCTTTCGAATTTTCCAGCACCTTGCCCGTTTTTGCGTCGACACCTACTTCGTAGACGACGGCGTTGCTCTTGATGTCGAACGAGAAGCGCAATCCACTGCCACCACCTTCACGTTCCAGTTCTCGGTCTGTGACGGTTCCAGGCCGTGCCTTCAGAGCAATGGCCGTGGCTTGGTCCATGGTGATCTTTGCGCGCGGAGCCAGGTTCTCGCCCGACCAAGCGAGAGCCGCGCTTGGCAAGCCGACCGCCAGAAACGCCGCCGCACAAATGAGTCGTTTGGAATATTTCATGAAAACTCCGTTTGGATGTTCCACCCTCGCGGCACTTGTACGGCAACTAGTGGCGTGAGTGAGGTCGAACCGTGACGAATTGCGACTTTGCCAAAGTGTCGCGCGAGCCATGGCCAATTCGGGCCATGGTGCACCGTCGGTATCATCCGTAGATGTCCGACCGCGATGTTGCTACAACACGCCATTCTCAATCGGTGACCCACACTCATGTTCAATGCGCATGCGATCACCGCGATTTCGGCTGCATTTCTCGCTTCGACTGTCGAAGTCACCGAGGCTTACACAATCGTATTGGCAGTGGGGCTGACCAGAGGTTGGCGTTCCGCTGCCGCTGGAACAGCCGCCGGGCTCGCCATTCTCGCTTTCATAGTCGTGGCATTCGGGCCAATGCTCAGTCGGCTGCCGCTCACCGCGCTGCAGTTTCCCATCGGCGTACTTCTTCTACTGTTCGGTATGGGCTGGCTGCGTAAAGCGATTCTGCGCAGCGCCGGTATTATTCCGTTGCACGATGAGAGCGCGATATTCGAGCAAGAGTTTGCAGAGCTCAAGGATGGTGGCAACCGAGAGAGGATCGACAGCGGCGGAGTACTTGCAGCATTTCAGAGTGTCCTGTTGGAAGGGTTGGAGGTCGTATTCATCGTTATTGCTGTTGGCGTGGGCCGTGGCCTTTTGATTCCTGCCGCCGTCGGGGCGGCGTTGGCTTGTATCCTGGTCCTCGCCATAGGGGCGGTTGTGCATAAACCTCTTTCCCAGGTTCCAGAGAACACATTGAAGTTCGCCGTAGGAGTCATGCTGACGAGCTTCGGTGTGTACTGGATTGGCGAAGGATTGGGCGTGGTGTGGCCAGGTTCCGATTTCGCCCTCGCGTACATCGCCGGCGCGTTTCTTGTGTCGGGATTAGGTTCGGTGGCTCTGTTACGGCGCTCGGCAGCATGAGTCTTTTGCGCCAAATTGGCTCGGAACTCTACAGCATGTTCGTCAGCGATGCCGTCATGACGGCGCTCACGCTGGCAATCGTGCTCGCCGCCGCTGCGCTACGACATTTTACCGGTACGTCGCCCACGCTCGTCGGATTTGGCGTTCTGCTGGGATGCCTGTCGGTGTTGATTGTTCGCGTGTTGTCCTATGGCCTCAAATCGAAATAGTTGCATGGCCTTCGCAAGGCGGAAGCCAGACGGTCACGAATTCGATGCGCCGGCAAAGGCAATCCAGCTGAGGCGGGGTTGGTCATGGCAGAGTGACATAAGCCTGCTCGAACTATCCGAGGTGAGCACCTCAACGCGGTTCCGGCAAAAATTGTCTGGTCGACGGTTGACGCGGCTGCCAGAATTCTCCGCCCACATCACAAAAACCCAGGATATGGTCGACCTCGTTGTCGGCGTCTCCGAGTGGCACAAATGGAGTCTCATGCTTGAACAGCGTGCCGATGCCCGCATCGTTGCGAGGCTGGCGCCTAACTTCTCCGCGCAAGGCCAGCGGTTTGCCTGCGTGATAGATGTGAAGATAGATGCGCTTGACCAATCTTCCGTAGCCAGGAAAGTGCACATCCAAATCTGTGGTGGATGAGTTTGGCAACCATGGTCCGTGCAGCTGCATTACCACATCACCTGCAATACGGTATTCAAAATCTTCGCCGCCATCTTGTACGCGGACGATCCAAATGTTGCGAAGGAGCGGTGAGACGTCGCGAGGGTTGACATTTTTTCGAGTCGCAAATCTGCGAGCTCCGCGCAGTGCATTCCAATACTCAAGTCCTCGTATTGTGACACCACTGGAGAGTTCGTCGAACCCAATCTGCTGTCGCTGCCAGTCAACGTCATCCTGGCGCGCCTGCAGGGTGTCATCCAGGTTAGTCAATGAACGGCCATCCGTTTGCGAATCAGGACAGAGGTTATCGCACGTGCAAGTTAAGAATGGCTCTTTCTCGAACCAACCGCGAACAGGTGGCTCGGTGGCAGAGTCGCTTCGGACGGCACTCAGTTCTCCACGTCGAACGTCAGACCGGCCCGCGCCGGAAGCCGCTTGAGCAGTGCGGGCGCCATCGCGGCGGCCGAGGTCCAGCATCCACCCGCTGTCACGCTATGCGGCACGTCGAAGGCAAGCGCCAGCGCCGACTCGGCCAGGATTTTAGAGGTCGAGCCGTAGCCGGGATCGCGATCGCCTTTCACCGCTGCGCGCACAGTGCGTCCGTCGCCGGTTTCTGCGATGAAGAGAATGTCATACCAGCCGGTCTCGCGCTCTTCTTTCGTCGGACCCTCGCCGGGTTTGGGCATTCCGGCCGCGCCGAAGTTGAAGCCGCCAAGGCCAGGTCCGGCGGACGGCGCCGGAGGTCCGTCAAGCATCTGCATCTCGTCATAACGAAAGTCAGTGCCCCAGGGATGGCCGAGGAGGAAGTTGGTGCGATGCACCGCCTTGGTATTGATGCCGGCCATCATGAAGGGACCAACCCAGGAACCGGTAACCTTGTCCTCATAGGATGTGTCGCCGTCGGGCTGCGTGGGGCCTTTGAAACCCGTTGTGAGCGCGAAGGGGTCGGCAAGCGTCTGGCCGATGGCGGGATTCTTTTGCGCTGCGGCCATCGTCGCTTGTCCGCTGGCGAGTGTTCCGCCGGAAAGTCCGCCCTTCAAACCGCGGATACGGCCGCGCACCCGCGAGGCGTAAGCACCGAATTTCTTTTTGGCAGCTTCTTCAACGAACCACACTCCCAGATCGAAAGGAATGGAATCGAAGCCGCAGGAGAACACGATGCGAGCGCCGGACCTTTTCGCTTCGGTCTCATGGGCCGCCGTCATGGCCGCGATCCAGTGCGACTCACCGGTGAGATCGACATAGTCGGTACCGGTCTTGGCGCACGCGGCGACAAGGTTCGAACCGTAAAGTTGATAGGGTCCTGCAGTGCTGATGACCACCTTGGTGCGCGCCGCCATCGCTTCGAGCGTCGCCCTCTGGTCGGAGTCAGCGACTATCAATGGCATAACCGTCGGCGCGCCGATGAAACCTCTGACTTCGGCCAGCTTGTCCTTGTTGCGGCCAGCCATCGCCCATTTGACGGTTCCTGCGGCGCCGTGGGACTTAAGGAGGTGTTCGGCAACGAGCCGCCCCGTATAGCCGGTGGCGCCAAAAACAATGACGTCGAATTCCCTGTTCATGGTTCACTCCTTCAGAGCAGCGCGTCGCCTGCTTAGTTCGCAATTCGCACGGGCATGGCCTCAAAGCCCTTCACGAAGTTCGAGTTCATGCGCTTGGGCTCGCCGACCACGTCGATGCGGGGAAAGCGTCTCAGGATCTCTTCCCACATGATGCGAAGCTGCATCTCGGCCAGCCGCATGCCGACACAGCGGTGAATACCGAAGCCGAATGACACATGTTGACGCGGGCGCTCGCGGTCGATGATAAACTCGTCGGGGCGGTCGATGGCGTCCTCGTCGCGGTTGCCCGAGACGTACCACATCACGACCTTGTCACCCTCCTTGATCTTCTTGCCGCCGAGTTCGATGTCCTCCATCGCGGTCCGTCTCATATGAGCCACCGGGCTCTGCCAGCGGATGATCTCCGGCACCATGCTCTCGATCAGCGATGGGTCGGCGCGCAACTTGTCGTATTGGGCCGGATTCTGACTCAAGGCGAGAAGGCCGCCGGTGATCGAGTGGCGTGTAGTGTCGCTGCCCGCCACGATCAACAGGATAATGTTGCCAAGATAGCCTTCCGGAGTGTCGCGCCGCGTCGCCTCGCCATGGGCCAGCATCGAGACGAGATTGTTGGCCGGCGGCAAGGCGATGCGTTCGTTCCACAGTCCGACGAACTGCCCGAGAATCTGGAACAGCTCGACCTGGCGCTGCTCTTCGCTCTCGACGATGCCGCCGGGCTCGGGCATTGCAAGGATTAGGTCGGAGCAACGCGGCAGTACGCGCCGGTTCTCGAAGGGAAAGTCGAACAGCGTCGCCAGCATATGGCTGGTCAGTTCGACGGCAACGCGATCGACGAAATCGAAGGTCTCGCCGCGCGGCAGTTCATCGAGAATCTGTGCCGCGCGCGAACGGATCAGCGGCGTCAGAACGGCCAGGTTCTCAGGCGAGAACATCGGCGTGATGACCTTGCGTTGTGCGTCATGCATCGGCGGGTCGAGCGCAATGAAGCTCGACTGCTCGCGCGGCTGGCGCCCGTCCTGGATCGTGATGCCGCCGATCTCGGAGTCCGACGAGAAGACGCGATGGTTGCTATCGACCGCGATGATGTCGCGATGCTTGGTCACCGACCAATAGGGGCCAAAGCGGCTTTCTCGACACAGATGGATTGGATCTTCCCGCCGCAGCCGCTCGAACCAGGGCCAAAGCGTGTCGTTGCGGAAGATTTCGGGATCGGCCACGTCGAACTTGTCGATCGGTGTGGCGAGCGCTTTCGCCCGGGCCTCGCGGGCCCTCTCTGCCATTGCGTTTTGCATGCCGTCTCCGCCAGCGAATAAAGACATGAGACCCGAGATTGCTAGCCCGGCGCAAGTGGCGCCCGCGGGCGCTCGGCATCAGGCACGCCACCTCGTAGCGATATGTTCGGAGTCGCCTTGCATGTTCCGCTCGGAGGCGAGGAAGTCGCAGTAGCCGCAGCGTCCGCCTGGAAAGGTCCGGCAGACCGACGGCAGTCCCGCATAGATCGTGCAACGGCGCTGGTCCGTGTCGAGGAAGCGGCAAATCCTGGCAAAATGGGTCTCCGCCTTGCACCGCATGGCGAAATGTTCCTCGCCGTCGATCTTGATGAATATCGTTCTGGCTGTATCGAAGCTCAGCTCAAAATGATCGGCAGGCCTCCACACTCGCGCCTGGTAAGTGGGATAATTCGATCGGAACAGCAGCAGCCTGGGCACTTCGCGCAATCGTGCATGGACCGCCGGTGGGTGAGTTGGTTTTGAGATAGCCGACTTACGGCGCGTGATGCGAAGCGCATGATGCCGCTGGCCCGTTGCCGTTGTGCACGGTAGAGTTCGTTCATGACAGATTTTAAGTTCATTCAGTTGCCCGATGTACAGTTGCGCGCGGCGGTGCAGGGCACCGGACCTCTTGTCGTATTGGTGCACGGATTTCCTGAGTCGTGGTATTCATACCGGCACCAAATCGCACCTGTAGCTGAAGCTGGCTTCACCGCTTGCGCGATCGATGTGCGCGGCTATGGCGGATCGGACAAACCGCCTGCTGTTGCCGATTATGCCATGGAGCGCATGATCGCCGACGTCGTCGGCGTGATCGATGCGCTCAGTCCGGACGGCCGCGCCATCCTGGTGGGACACGATTGGGGCGCGCCGATCGTGTGGAACAGCGCGCTGATCCGTCCCGACAAGGTTCGCGCAGTGTGCGGATTGTCCGTGCCCTATCTTGGTCCGGCTACGCGCCCGTTCACGGAAATTTTCGACGAGATCTTCACCAAGCGCGGGCGTTTCTTCTACCAGGCCTATTTCCAGAAGGAACGCGAACCGGAGTCGGAGGCTGAAGCCAATCCACGCGATTTCCTGCGCAAGTTCTACTACGCGCTTTCCGGCGATGCGCCCGACGGTACCTGGCCCAGCAGTAAAACATCAGACCAGAGATTGCTCGAAGGTCTTGTCGATCCGAATCCGTTTCCGGCCTGGCTGGCGCCGGCCGATCTCGATTACTACGTCGGGGAATTCAAACACTCGGGCTTTCGCGGACCGATCAACCGTTATCGCAATCACGAGCGCGACTTCGAATATCTGCGGGCTTACTCTGACCGCAAGATCACGCAGCCGGCCCTGTTCGTCGGCGGCACACGCGATCTGGCCTTCAATATGCTCGGGCGCGGCGACCCCGTCGCACTGATGCGCAATCATGTGACCGATCTTCGCGGCGCCGACGTTCTAGTGGGTTGCGGTCACTGGACTCAGCAGGAGCGGCCAACAGAGGTGAATGCGCGACTGCTGAGCTGGCTGAAATCTGTCTAGGCGATTTCTTCCTCGAATTTGTAGGCACCGTCGAGCCAGGCAATGATCTCGCGCGCCACTTGGTGGTCGACGTCTGCATAGCGGCGGCGTAGACGATCGACTGCCCTTCCCAGACGCTCCAGCCCGACATCCTGAAAGTAGAGTATGTCGTCCTGTAGTTTGCGGGCGAGATCCGCCCCCGCCACGGCGGTGGCGGCGTGCAGAAACGCCTCACCGTATTCGTAGGCATCGCCCAGTCGGTAGCTTTCCGAGAGGCTCACAGCTGGAATGCGCGACAATACCGGCTGCAGCGCCGGATTCACGCTATGCGCTGAAAGGTGCGTGCGGATGCTCGCCGGCCGGCCGGTAAAGGCACGCACGTGCAGGAACGGCGACATGCGCTGGCCGTCGTTGACCGGATAATTGTCCCAGAGGAACGGCTTGCGCCGCAATTGATCGGTGACTCGCGCCAGATGGCCCGGCGAGAATTCGCGCGAGCACACTTCCTCGCCGGTCCAGAAGACATCGATCGAGGGATCGAGAAGGCTGCCGAATTCCGCGAGGTAGTTTGCCGGCCGCTTGCCGAAGAAACGATCCAGTACCGGATCGTCGCTGTAGTAGCTGGGACAGACGATCAGCCGCTTGGCCTTTGTCCGCGCCGCCACCCAATGCATGATCTCGGTCTGCGTCACGGCGAGATCGGGCAGGTCGCCCCGCATGTCGTCAAACAGGATTGCCAGATACTCCACACCCCACGCGTCGAACTGTGCCAGCTTGTCCGCAAGCGCGCTCTGCGCGTCCGCATCGAATTCGCGGTAGAGCTCATACGGACTCAAACCCACACCGAAGCGCACGTCCACCGTACGGCAGCGCGCGGCCAGATGGCGCAGCGCTTCGGCCATGTCCGAGGGATGATGTTCGCGCCAACGTTTTCGCAAGAATGCGTCGGCCTTGGGCGCGTAGATGTAAAAGTCGTAACCGTGCGGCTTAAGGAAGGCGATCGTTGCGTCACGCGCCTGCCAGTTCCATGGCTTGCCGTAGTAACCTTCGATAAGTCCCAATGGCGCGTTCATGATGATCCTTCAAGAAAGCTTTTCGCGGCCAGTGACAGCGAGAAGATAGCGATCGGGGCCGAAACGTCGAGAACATAACGGTCGCGTAGCCGCCGGAGATCGAAATTGCGAAGAGGGCGGCCGTGAACCTGAACGTCGCCGGGGCGATCAGAAGGACGGACAACACGGCCGCCGCAACCCCTTGTCCCACTTCGGTCAAACTCTTGCCACAAGCGCGAGGCACACGAAGCCGGTAGTGTCCGCATTCGCGAAGACGAGTACTTCCGAGCGAAACCCTGAGACGGCTGTAGGATGGAGTCACAAAACTGATGCCCTGGCAGGTCGGCGGCGAGTTCCAGGCAAGTGTCCAGCAAGATGAACGCGCCGGTAACAATTGACCCCCTGCCGATGGAATGCTCGCGCTCTCATGTCACCTCTTTTTGGCATCGCCGCAGCCGATGCGTTAAAGTATCAAGGCCGCCGCAACGCCAGCATTGCGCCGTGCATGGAGCATAGAATGACAATCGATCGTTGGGCGACTGGGGCGGCCTCACGGCTGCGCGGGGCGCGGTAGGACATGGCTGACAAGCCGGTATTTTTCGACGCCAGCGGACGGCGGGCGGTGGGCGCTTCGGTCATCGGCTGGACGGCCGCGATCGTCAGCCTCGTGTTGGGCGCGGCGTTTGCGGCCAGCTTGGCGGTTGCACCGCAGGTCACGCAGTTGCGACTTCCCGGCCGCCTGACTGCCGTCTCGACACAAAACCTGGAGAAGACCGCATTGTCGCCGGGCCTGTTGCGGTCCGCTGCTCGGCTCGCCACGGAAGCGCAGGCCCGGCGCCGGGATCGCGCACGTCTGCGTCTGGAACGCGAGCAGCGCAACCTTCCGACGCGCGTGCTGTCGTCGCTGCTGCGGCCGCAGCCCGGCCGGCCTCTCGCGATCGCCTTCTTTCCGAACTGGGAGGCATCCGCATATGAGTCGCTCAAATTCGCGCTGCCGAAACTCGACTGGCTGATGCCGACATGGCTGGCGTTGCAGGGACCGGATGTGGTGCTCAAGACCGCGCCGGACGCGAAATTGCTCACGGAGATTCGCAGCACGAAGCCGAACCTTGCGATTTTGCCCGTCCTGCAGAATTCCACTTTGGGAAAATGGGACGGTCCAGGCTTGGCGCGCTTGCTGGCTGACAGGACGCGTAGCGCGGCCTTGTTGAATAAGCTCGTTGCGTTCGTGACGGCCTACAAACTTCAGGGCGTGACCATCGATTTCGAGGAAGTGCCGCAAGCGGCCCATGGAGACTTGAGCGCATTTCTTAAGCAACTCTCCGCCAGATTTACTCCGCGCGGTTGGATCGTCGTGATGGCGGCTCCGTTCGACGATGAGCGCTGGCCCTATGCCAGCTATGCGCGAATCGCGGACTACACCTTGTTAATGGCCTATGACGAACACGACAATTCCAGCGATGCCGGTAGCATCGCTGGACAGAGCTGGTACGAGACAACGCTCGACAAGCGAATGCGCGTTCTTGCTCCAGGTCGCACCATTGTCTCCATCGGCAGCTATGCCTATGACTGGAATGGTGGTCACGCCGACAATCTGACCTTCGAAGACGCGGTGGTCGCGGCCCACGACTCGGAAGCCACGATCGATTTCGACGACACCACCAACAACCCACATTTCTCGTACATCGAAGACGACCAGACCAAGCACGAAGTCTGGTTCCTGGACGCGGCGACGGGATACAACGAAATTCACGCGGCCGACATCTATCGGCCGGCGGGTTACGCGCTGTGGCGTCTTGGCAGCGAGGATCCCTCGATTTGGGACGCCATGGGCCGCAATTACGGCGCGGCGGTGCCTTCCAGCATCGGGTTCATACCGATAAGTGCCGACATCGACTATGAAGGAGAGGGAGACTTCCTGCGCGTTGTGGCGGATCCTCAATCGGGCAGCCGCACGTTTGAAGTCGATCCGTTGAGCGGTGACATCGCCGACGAGATTTACACCAAAATTCCGACAAACTACGTCATTCGTCGATATGGTAGCGTATACAAAAAGGTTGCTCTCACCTTCGATGACGGACCCGACGCCGAGTGGACCCCCCAGGTGCTCGACATCCTGAAAGCCAAACATGTCCACGCGACATTCTTCGTGATCGGCGCCAACGCCCAAGCCAATCCGGAACTCATTCAGCGTATCGTCGACGAGGGCCATGAGCTTGGAAACCACACCTATACGCACCCCAATCTCGCGGACACGCCTGGCCAAGTTGTCTCGCTGGAGCTCAATGCCACGCAACGGCTGGTCGAAGCACTTACGGGTCGCTCGATGCGGATGTTCCGTCCTCCTTACCTCGGCGACAACGAGCCGGGCGATCCGGGCGACATCATTCCCGTCGAAATTGCGCAGAGCATGGGCTACCTGACTGTCGGCGAGCGGGTTGACCCCATCGACTGGGCATTGCCGGGACCGAACGTGATCGTGCAACGAGCCCTCGCCCAAATCGCCAGCACCGGCGGCAATGGCGTTACAATTTTGCTGCACGATGCGGGCGGTGACCGTTCTCAGACGATCGCGGCGCTTCCGAGCCTGATCGATCAATTGCGCGCGCGTGGATACACGTTCATTCCGACATCAGAACTTGTCGGGCTGAATTCCGACCAGGCGATGCCGCGCCTGCCATTGACGATTGCGCTCATCAATGACCGCGTCGTATTCCTGGCTATGAGTTGGGCCGGGCGCTTTCTATACTACGCTTTTATCGCTGCGATCTGGCTTGGCGTATCGCGGCTGATCTTTCTGGCGGCCCTTAGCCTCTGGAACCTTCGGCGCGAGCGCGAGCAGGACGTGGCCGCGGTGGCAGACTCGCGTCACGTCTCGGTGATCGTGCCGGCCTATAACGAAGAAAAGGTCATTGGCAGCACCGTCGAACGCATCCTCGACAGCGACCATCGCGATCTCGAAATCATCGTCGTGGACGACGGCTCGCAGGACAGGACTTCGGAAGTCGTGCACAACCATTTCGGTAGCGATCCGCGCATCGTGCTGCTGCGAATCCCCAACGGCGGCAAGGCGAACGCATTGAACGCGGGCCTGAAAATTGCGCGCGGTGAGATCGTGGTTGCGCTCGATGCGGACACGCAATTCCAGAGCGATACAATCGCCCGACTGGTGCGCTGGTTCGCCGACCAGAAAGTCGGCGCCGTCGCAGGCAACGCCAAAGTCGGCAATCGCACGAACATGGTCACGCGTTGGCAGGCGCTGGAATACATTGTGGCACAAAATCTGGAGCGGCGCGCGCTTGCGGCCCTTGGTACGCTGACCGTGATACCCGGTGCAGTTGGAGCCTGGCGCCGATCTGCCCTGGTGGATATGGGGGGGTTTCGTTCGGATACGCTGGCCGAAGACCAGGACCTGACCATCGGCATGCAAGAGCAGGGTTATCAGGTGCGTTTCGACAGTTCAGCCATCGCCTGGACCGAGGCGCCTTCAACGTTTCGCGCACTGGCCAAGCAACGCTTTCGCTGGGCCTATGGCACTTTGCAGTGCTTGTGGAAGTACCGGCGTCTCACATTCAATCCGCGCTTTGGCGCGCTCGGCATGATCGCGCTGCCACAGGTTTGGCTTTTCCAGATTGCACTGACCGCGCTCGCGCCGCTCGCCGATCTGCTTCTGATCTGGCAGCTGATCAGCCAGTGGATTGCCTACTCCCAGCACGGGGCGGAATTCACAAATACCGATCTGGTCACGGTTGGAATCTACTATGTCGCGTTTGTCGTGGTCGATCTTCTGGCCGCCACGGACGGATTCCTGATGGAGCGTAACGAGAATTGGTCGCTATTGTGGTGGCTGCCGTTGCAACGCTTCGGCTACCGGCAGCTGATGTACTACGTCGTGGTGCGCTCGATCTGGACGGCCATTCGCGGCCGTTTTGTCGGCTGGGGCAAGCTCGAACGCACGGGCACGGTGAAGGTCGCCCACTAGCGCGGCACGAGAAAGACACGCTCGTCGTCCGTCCGAACGATCCGGTAGTTTTGCAGCACGGCACGCTCGATCGCGGTCGGCAGTGGAAACGGATGCAGCGATTCGAGTTGAATGATCGAGTAGCGCCGCTCAGCGATCAGATGCACAAGACCGTCGGAGCGCAGCGCACC
>JANYBR010000131.1 GCA_025360685.1 Pseudomonadota bacterium | reverse complement strand
GGCAAAGAAGGCGGGGGGCCGATCTAACGCACAAAGTCCAAGCCTTAAGGCGTCGGCGGCCTCCCCGGAGAAACCATAGTTTCCACCGTCCATAGCGCGCACGACAATTCGTTCAATTCCAATATACAAGGCCTCAGCGGAGTTCAAAATGTCGGATGAGTTGAAGTCAATGGCTGAGGTGAATGTTAGTCCACAGTCGTGGTTCTCTCGGTATTTCAATTGGGCATTTGCAAAAGTCGAAGTGACTACACGCTCGATTGAGATTAAAGTAAGTGCAAAAAGAATATACCTCGTCCAACGCGAATCTATAGAGGCAATCCAGAAGATTCAGATGTTTTCAGAGTTGGCTCGAATCAAGCCAGCTTTGCGAATAACTATGAAGAAGGATCAAGAACCTAGCGAATTGTTTGTCATCCCATGGCCATTTTCAAAACTCGAAAGTCATTTGCGCCAGTGTGGTTATCATATGCAATCTGAGGCCTAACCAATCATTGCACCGGACGCCGCTCCGCGGCGCCGGCGAACTCAATCCGTTGGGCGTGCGTGGGCCTCGAGGCGGTATACCGATTTTCGGAGGTGCCTATGCAATACAAGGTTGCGCTTCACCGTTCCGATGAGGGATTTGCCGCATCGGTGCCGGGGCTTCCCGGGTGCTGGTCGCAGGGTGTCACGGAGACTGAAGCCCTCGACAACATTCGCCTCGCGATTGTCGAGTACTTGTCGGTGGTCGACGACCAGCTTCGCGGCGAAGATGTCCGAGTTGTGGAAGTTTTGGCCTAGCCTTACCCAAGCTTCCCGGCATCAATCACCGCGATGCAATCCGAGCGCTGCAAAAGGCGGGGTTTGTTGTCCTTCGGCAGGGCAAGCATGTCGTCATCAGCAACGGGACGCGCATCCTTACCATTCCTCGCCACAACCCGGTTAACGCCATCACAATGGGCGGTATCGCCCGCGATGCTGGCCTTACAGTCGAGCAGTTTCGGGCGCTCTTGTAACTGTCTCCGCCAATCGGGGCACACGCCTAACCACGCGGTCAACTCGGACGCGCCGGTTAAGGTTTTCGTTCATGTCAGCATCACTGGTGGCGCGCCGGTTACCTTGGCACGTTGGGCGTCAGGAGAGTGCAACGTACGCATTCGACCCGTCGCGATCCATCGAATCTGCGCAAAGCCGGCGTTCGCTCTCAGCGAAGCGACCGTTCAACTCCGTAGTACATGGGTGCGCGATTTATCGCGCGCAAGTGAATTCCGTTCGCGTGCCCTACGTCCGCGATACGCATCGTCGCATCCACCACCAAGGCCCCCAACCGCCCTTGCCTGCCGTCCCGCGGGAAAGTTTGAAGAACCGGATTTCCTATCCGTCGGCGACGCCCACGACCCATTTCCCCACCACCAGCCAGGTCGCGACAATCCTTGATAACTTGTACGATTCTCGTTTGTTGGGGTGGAATACTTGGCCGACCGAGCCGTCGAGCCGGCAGCTTGGCCCGATTGGCGCCTTATCGGCGCCGGCACTTCTTGCCAATGCCATGCCTGCGGAGGACTATCCGCTCGCGAGGACAAGCCAGAAGCCAACGGTTTGCTCGTCCATCACTCGAGGACAGACCATGAGCTTTGCAATTCCCGCCAATGAGAGCGGGCGGCTGGAAGCGCTCCGGCGTTACGAGATTCTCAATACTGCCCGGGAAGTGGCCTACGACGAAATCACCGAGCTGGCGGCACAGATCTGCGGCTGCCCAGTGGCGGTGATCGGCTTCGTCGACGAGGCCCAGGACTGGAAGAAATCGAAGTACGGTCTGCCGGCCAACTTCACTGGATTGCCGCGCGAGATCTCGATCTGCTCGACCACAATCTGTGCCGGCAACTTGCTGCACGTCGGGGACCTGACCAAAGACGAACGGTTTCGCGACAACGCGACGGTCACCGGGCCGCCGCACTTGCGATTTTACTGCGGCATGCCCTTGGTGACGCCAGACGGCTATGCGCTCGGCACCCTTTGTGTCCTCGATTTCCAGCCCCGCGAAATCAGCTTCGAACAAGGCGAGACCGTGCGACGGTTGGCCCGCCAGGTCGTGACTCAGCTGGAGCTGCGGCGGCGAGTGCTGGAGCTCGACCAGACGCTGGCCGAGTTGCGCGAAAGCCGCGCTGCCATCACCGAGGCGAAGGTGAAATCGGAGGAGCTGCTGCTGAACATCCTGCCGGCGGCGATCGCCGAGGAGTTGAAGCAGTATGGCAAGGTCATCCCGCGCCATCACGATGCGGTCACCATCCTGTTCGCCGATTTCAAGGGGTTCACGCGCCTCGCCGAGGCCATGGAACCTGCGGCGTTGATTCAGCTGCTCGACGAGTACTTCACCAAGTTCGACGAGTTGGCCCTCGCCCACGGCATGGAGAAGTTGAAGACGATGGGAGATGCCTATATGTGCGTCGGCGGCCTGCCGGAGACGAACCGCACCCATCCGGTCGATGCCTGCCTCATGGGGCTCGCCATGCAGGCATTTGTCGAACAGATGAAGCGTCAGCGCGACAAGTTTCGCCTGCCCAGCCTGGAGTTGAGGGTGGGCGTGCACACCGGGCCGGTGATGTCCGGGATTGTCGGCAAGCGCAAGTTCACCTACGACATCTGGGGCGATGCGGTGAACATCGCCTCCCTATTGGAGACGAACGGTACGCCCGGTCGGGTCAACGTCTCCGAGAATACTCATCACCGCGTCAAGGAGTTGTTCGTCATCGAGGCGCGCGGGACTGTCGAAGCCAAGAACAAAGGCCAGCTGGCGATGTTCTTCGTCAATCGGATCAAACCGGAATTCTCCGCCGACACCGAGGGTCGTGTTCCCAACGAGCGGTTCCAGTCGCGGCGCAGCGGTGTCGCCTCCGCATCCTCGCAATGGCCAACGACTCCCGCGGCGATATCGTGAGTTGAACGGTCGCGTTGTTGCCAGCAAGCCTCATGTCGCCACCGTGGGCGGCGTCATGAAATGGCGATAGGCTGGCGCGGATGACCGCTTTCGGGGAAACTGGCCGTCGAGGCAAGTGGCCGAATTCGAACCTCGGATATGCCGGAGAGATTGACGCCCAACCCAGCGCTCAACCGGACGGGCCGGTACGCGGCTTCTTGCTTGTTCACATCGACGCGGCCCGCCGGTTAGCTTGTAACGTTAGAGCGCAGGCACGTGCACAGCAATCTCACTATTGAGCCACTGGCGCATCACGCTGAGGTGTTACCGGTGCTTTTGTCGTGGTACGAAGCCGAATGGCCCGAGTGGTACGGTTCACGGCAAGGTGACGCCGCGCGGGATCTTCAAGCCTTCTCAAACGAAGGCAGTCTTCCTGTCGGAATCGTCGCACTGCGAGACGGCGTTGTTTGTGGTGTCGCAGCGCTCAAGGCCGAGTCAATTCCAAGCCACAAGCATCTATCACCGTGGGCTGCGGCCGCTCTTGTTACTCAGGGGTCGGTAGCTTGGGCGACAGTTTGCCACCTCGATGGCCCTCTGTAAGGTACCAGGGTCTGTCGCCAAACTTGGCGACTTCTGAGTAAAGGCTGTTTCGACCCTATCAGCCACGACTGGATGATCGCTAATGTCCCCACGGACAAAACGATTCTAAGGAAATGGCTCAAGGCGGGATTCGTGTATCGAAACGAACTCTTCCCGACTGAGGCCGGAACCCCGCAAGGGGGAATTATC
>JANYBR010000128.1 GCA_025360685.1 Pseudomonadota bacterium | reverse complement strand
CGGTGCGTTTGGCGTATTGGGCGGCAATTGTGGTGAGAGACACAGGGTGGCGCCACTGTCCTTTACAACCCACTTGCCTGGATATTCGCTCGCCTTGCCGTCCGCGGCCGTGCCCTTGGCCGTGTAGGTACCATCCGCATTGAACAACAATTGGCCGACCGCGCCGGTCTTGGCGTTTTTTGTCACGACCGTATTCCCATAGGTCGTGGCCATCGGATCGTCGGCGTTGGCGGCGGTAGCCACCAGAACGAAGGCACCGGCGAGTAAGATGCTTGAAAGCCTCATACGTTCCTCCTTGAAAAATAACCCCTTTGTTCCGCCGCGTTTGCGGCCGGCGGGCGATCTTAACCGTTTTTCAACCTTACCCAAGTGGGACGCTTTGAACCTTTCCTAAATCGGTTCAAAGCATAGTCGCGCGGGAAATTCAGCGGGTTCCAGGTTGGTCATCCTCCGAACAGGCTTGGGACTGATCGCGCTCGCCCTACTCGTCATCATGCTCGGCGAAGCAGCGATCAGCGGAGGTTTCAGCCTCGCCGCGGCGTCCGTTCTGTTCGCACTCATCGCCGTCCTTCTCTCTTACATGCTTCATGAATTCGCGGCCGATCTGGAACGCACCCGGCTTGTGGCCAAGCACAATTCACAGCTCCAGTCTGTCCGGGCGAGCCTGCAGCAATCGCTTTCAACCGCCGCTGCGATGAATGCGAGACTCAACGAGCGCGAGACGCTGTACAAAGGCCTGATCGACGCGCAAGGCGACGCCATTCTCCGCCGCGCTGCTGACAGCCGGCTGACCTACGGCAACGAGGCTTTTTTCAATCTGTTCGGACTGAAGGCGGCGGCGCTCGGCCAGCCCTTTGCGCCGCAACTCCATGCCGACAGCCGCACCCAATCCTTCGGCAGCTTCGCGGCGTTGGATTCCGGCAAAGCCTGCGTGCGCTACGACCAGCATGTCCGCACGGCCTATGGCTGGCGCTGGATCGCCTGGGAAGACTTCGCCGTCCGCGACAATCGCGGAAATCTGGTCGAGGTCCAGAGTGTCGGACGAGACGTGACGGAACGAAAGTCTCTGGAGGACGCGCTGATCGAGGCGCGCGACCGGGCCGAGGCGGCCAGCCGCGCCAAGTCTGGATTTCTGGCGACCATGAGCCACGAGATCCGCACGCCGATGAACGGTGTTCTGGGCATGGCACGGCTGCTGCAGGAAACCGAATTGCGCACCGAACAGCGCTCGTACGTCAACGCGATCAGCGAGTCGGGCGAGTCGCTGCTGGCGCTGATCGGTGACATTCTGGATTTCTCCAAGATCGAATCCGGTACGCTTACGCTGGAGGATGAAGACGTCGGATTGCGCCAGCTGGTCGAAGGAGTCGTCGAACTCGCCTCCCTGCGCGCGCACGACAAGGACATCGAGCTGGCCGCGGTGTTGAATAGCGGCGTGCCCCAAGTCATCCGGGCCGACGAGGTACGGTTGCGCCAGATCCTGACCAATCTGGTCGGCAATGCGGTCAAGTTCACGCAAAAGGGCGGCGTGATCGTTCGCGTCGGCCTGGTGAAAGAACAGGAGCGCCAGTCCCTGCGCTTCGATGTTCGCGACACGGGAGTCGGCGTGCCGGTCGAAAAACGCGGCGAGATCTTCAACGAATTCGTCCAGGCCGATTCGACGCACGCGCGACGCTTCGGCGGCACGGGGCTTGGCCTTGCGATCTCGCGACGCCTGGTGGAAGCGATGGGAGGTCAAATCGGAATCGGGAGTGTCGAAGGCGGAGGCAGTCAGTTCTGGTTCACCGTGCCTGCCATTGTGGTTCAACCACACGTCGAGCCCGCCGAATTGCCGCTTCGTGGCGTGAACGTCGCCATCGTGGCGCGCAACCGTGTGCTGCGAGCTGGCCTCGCCGAGCAAGTGCGGGCGGCGGGTGGCGCCATCGTTCCACGCAGTGGCAAGCAGGCCATGCGGCCGGACATGCTGCTGGTGGACGTCGGCCCGACAGCGCTCGCGAAACTCTCCATCGCTGCCGATAGTGAACTGCCCACGATCGCGCTGGTGCGGTACGGAGCGCGTTCGAGCGCGCAAACTCTCATGGCGAACGGGTTCGCCGGATACCTGGTCAAGCCGGTGCGCCAGTCGAGTTTGATCGAACAGATCGCCTTGCGCCCAGGTTCGGATTCACAAACGCCCGGGCCCGAACCTCTCGTTCAGGCGGAGCCAGTGGATCACGAAGCGGCGGCCGCACCGCGAGGGTTGAAAATATTGTTGGCCGAAGACAACCCCATCAATGCGCTTCTCACCCGCGAATTGCTGCGGCGGCGCGGACACCACGTCACCGAGGTGACGTCGGGCGATGGCGCGGTGAAGGCCATGGAGACGGGCAGCTTCGATGTCCTTCTCACCGACATTCACATGCCCGGCATGGACGGGGTCGAGGCAGCACGGGCGATCCGCGCCAACGAGACTGCCGGCGGGCGGACGCGCACACCCATTATCGCGTTGACCGCGGACGCACTGGAAACCGGCATGCGGGCTTGCAAAGATGTGGGAATGGATGGTTTTCTCACCAAGCCGATCGACCCCGCCCAGCTGGATGAAATGCTCGTGATTCTGTTTCCCGCCGCGAAGCAAATGCATATCGCCGCGGCATGAGTCTCGCTCAGGGCGGCTCCGGCCCGCCACAAGCGAATCAGACGCGCGCGGCAATTGCCTCCTACTGGCAGCCCCGCTCGGCGACGATGCTGGTGCTCGGGGCCGCCTGCGGCCTACCGTTGCTCACGATATCCAACGCGCTGGGCCTATGGCTGACCGACAGCAGCATCTCGATGACCGAAATCGGACTTTTCGCCTACACGCTGTTGCCCTATTCGTTCAAATTTGTTTGGGCACCGCTGCTCGATCAGGTGCGTCTGCCGCTCCTTCACCGGCTGTTGGGCAAGCGTCGATCGTGGATGCTCGTGGCGCAAGTTGGAATTCTGCTCTCGTTCGTCGGGCTGTGTCTGTCGGATCCGCACACCGAACTCGTACAGGTTGCACTTTTCGCGCTGCTATTGGGGTTCTGCGGCGCCAGCCAGGATATATCCGTTGACGCCTGGCGCATCGAGATTGCGCCTGCGGAAGAGCAGGGCACGATGCTCGGCGCCTATCAGCTCGGCTATCGCCTGACAGCGCTCGCCACGGCGGCGCTCGCGCCCTACATCGCGCAGCTTGTTTCCTGGCGGGCAAGTCTCATCTTCCTCGGGTGCTTGATCTTTCTCGGCATGGCCGGGGCGCTTTTCGCTCGCCGGCCACCGGAACGCGACGCCAGCGACGAGATGCGCACAGCGGAGACACGGTTGCATCGGTTCGGATCCGCCGGTGCGGCGATCGGTTGGTTTTATGGCGCAGTGATCGCCCCCTTCGTCGATTTTTTTCGCACGCACCGTTCGATGGGACTTCTCATCCTGGCGATGATTGGCGCCTATCGACTGCCGGACTTCATCATGGGGACGGTCGCGCGACCGATGTACCGGCAGAGCTTTTCGCTGATCGAGATCGGCACCATGTCGGGCCTGATCGGCGTGTGGGTGACCATTGCCGGCGCCCTTATCGGCGGTCTGGTTGTCTTCCGTTTCGGGATCATGCGAGCGCTGCTCGTCGGACTGATCGCGGTGATCGCCGGAAATCTCTGCTACGCTGTGCTGGCGGCGAGCGGTCACAGCACTTTAATGTTCGCAGTCGCGATTGGTGTCGAGAACATTGCCGCTGGCTTTGCCGGCACGGCACTTCTCGCCTATATGTCGAGCCTGACGAGCAAAGCGTTCACGGCCACGCAATACGCCCTGTTCAGCTCGTTCTATGCCCTGCCTGGAAAGTTGCTCGGCGGGCTGTCCGGCGTGCTGGTCGACTGGTTCGCCGGGCATCGCCACATCTTCGAAAGCATGGTTCCATCGCTCTCGACGCTACCCGACAAGGTTGTAGGGTTTGTGCCGTTCTTCGTCACAACGGCGCTGGCCGGCCTGCCGGCGCTGGTCCTGTTCCTGATCGTGGCCCGCCGGCAAGTCTCGCGTGCGCCAGCCTGACTGATAAACAACTGGTTTGCCTGTGCCGTGCCGCTCCGGTAAAATTGCACGGTGGGTCTCGGGAACCGGCCAGCTGGCTTGTGAGTCGGCGCCATCCCAAAAGGATCCGGTTGCTTGGTCAATATTCACGAGCCGGGCCCGTTGGTGGGCCGACTTGCGCAGTGGCCCGTGCTGGCATTCGCCGGCGCGCTGGAAGTGCGCCTGGCCGAGACCGATGCCGAGGTCGAGCAGGCACAGCGCCTGCGCTATCACATCTTCTATGAAGAGATGGCGGCGGTGCCTTCGCCGCAGATGCGCGAACAGCGCCGCGACTTCGACAAGTTCGACGAGGTCTGCGACCACCTTCTGGTCGTCGACCGCTCGGTGATCGGCGATGACGGTCAGCCGCTGGTCGTCGGCACCTACCGGCTGACCCGCGATGTCGATGCCGCGCGCGCCGGCGGCTTCTACACCGCGGGCGAATTCGACCTTTCCAAAATGCTGAGCGGCAATCCCGGCATTCGCTGTCTGGAGCTCGGCAGATCGTGCGTTCTGAAGTCCTATCGCAACCGCACCACGACCATGCAGCTTCTGTGGAAGGGCTTGCTGACTTTCGTGGCGCGCTTTTCCATCGATCTGATGTTCGGCTGTGCCTCGTTCGGCAGCACCGATCCCGATGCGTTGGCCCTGCCGCTTTCCTACATGCATCATTTCCATCCGATGCCGGCAAACGTCGCGGTGCGGGCGCGGCCCGAATTGTATGTGCCGATGAACCGCATGCCGAAGGAAGCGATCGATCCCAAGGAGGGCATGCGCGCGCTGCCGCCGCTTTTGAAAGGTTATCTGCGCGCCGGTGGCTGCATCGGAGACGGAGCGGTGATCGACCGCCAGTTCGGCACCATCGACGTGTTCATCTATTTCCCGCTGTCCAACATCGACGCGCGCTACAAGAGCCGGTTCGGTTTGGCGTCGTAGTTTCGCATCGGTTCCGCAACGCTCGGGCCTGCTTTCCATCCTTCGACAAGCTCAGGATGAGGATCAGAAACTGGCCCTCACCCTGAGCTTGTCGAAGGGCGAGGGCCGCCGCCCCTCCCAGATTTATCTACGCCGCGCCTACGCCAGATCGAACAGCAGCACTTCGCTTGGCAGGGTGGCGCGAACACGGATTTGGTCCTGATCGGTGATCGCGGCGGCGTCGCCGGCTTTCAACGTCCGGTCACCGACTGCCAACTCGCCCGTCACCAGCTGCAGCCAGGCGCGGCGTCCCTTGGCGAGCGGATGGACGGCCTCGACGTCCTTGTCCAGCCTGGCAGACCAGATCTGCGCATCCTGGACCAGGCGCACTTCGTTCGCAGCAGGATCGGGCGCGGCGATGCGGCCGAAATGGTTGCGCACCGAAGCCGGATCAATCGCCTTCTGCTCGTAGGAGGGTTCGAGCCCGTTCTTCGACGGGCTGATCCAGATCTGCAGCAAATGCGCGGTGCGCTCGCTGGACGCGTTGAACTCGGAATGCACGATGCCGCGCCCCGCGCTCATGCGCTGGATTTCGCCGGGACGGATGACACCGCCGCCGCCGATCGAA
>JANYBR010000125.1 GCA_025360685.1 Pseudomonadota bacterium | reverse complement strand
CCCGCCGGGTGTCTTCTGATCTTCTTTCACGCGGCGGACGACGACGCGGTCGCCAAGCGGACGGAATTTCATGATATCTCTCTCCAAATTCGCAGATTGGTGATGCGCAGGCTCGATTACTCTGGTTGGAACCAAAGTTGCGAGGATCAAGAATCTGCTGCTGTGACGCGGTCAAATGCTGGCATGAGGCCAAGAGTCACCGCGTTCCAGGGGGACTATCGGCTCTTTCGAGCCAAAGCGATAGACAAATCGCCTTCGACGAGTCGACGACTACCAATACGTTCACAAGTGGGCCCGTCGAACCCGGCCTTGCCGGTTTTAGTGACCGAAAACAACCACGTGAATTTTCCCAGACGAACTTGAGCTTGCAATGAAATTTCCAAGCAGACGGAACTTCAGTTGTCGACGGGCGTTGTAAGGTACGGAGGTACTAGCATGAATAATGGAAATTGCACAGCAGAGACGCGGATTTGCGTCTCTCAGAGTGCGTTGACGTGACTGGGCGCAAGCTGGCCGAAGAAACCCTCCTCAAGGCTGGAGCCCTGCAACGCGCCATCTTCAACAGCGCAAATTTTTCAAGCATCGCGACCGACGCGAAGGGTGTCATTCAGATCTTCAATGTCGGCGCCGAGCGAATGCTGGGCTATGCAGCTGCGGAAGTGATGAACCAAATCACTCCTGCCGACATTTCAGACCCACAAGAGCTGATCGCGCGTGCCAAGGCGCTGAGCGTTGAACTCGAAACCACGATTACGCCAGGTTTCGAAGCCCTGGTCTTCAAGGCCTCGCGTGGAATCGAGGACATCTATGAAATGACCTATATCCGGAAGGATGGGAGCCGATTCCCGGCGGTGGTATCTGTCACCGCGCTCCGTGACGCACACGATGCCATCATTGGCTATCTTTTGATCGGCACGGACAACACCGCGCGCAAGCTAGCCGAAGATGAGCTGCTCAAGGCGGAGGCTCTCCAGCGCGCGATTTTCAACAGTGCCAATTTCTCGAGCATTGCCACTGATGCGAAGGGTGTCATTCAGATCTTCAACGTCGGTGCCGAGCGAATGTTGGGCTACAAGGCCGCAGAAGTGATGAACAAAATCACGCCTGCAGACATATCCGATCCACAGGAGGTGATCGCGCGTGCCAAAGCGCTAAGCGCCGAACTCGGAACTACGATCACACCGGGCTTTGCAGCTCTGGTGTTCAAAGCGTCGCGCGGGATCGAGGACATCTATGAACTGACTTATATCAGAAAAGATGGAAGCAGGTTCCCGGCGGTGGTGTCGGTCACGGCGCTACGAGATGTTCAGAACGTCATCATTGGCTACTTGCTGATTGGCACCGACAATACGGCGCGCAAGCTGGTCGAGGCGGAACAGAAAAAACTCGATCAGCGATTGCGGGACCAGCAGTTTTACACTCGGTCACTGATCGAATCCAACATTGACGCGCTAATGACCACCGACCCCTCGGGGATCATTACGGACGTCAACAAACAGATGGAGGCCCTTACCGGTTGCACGCGAGACGAACTGATTGGAGCGCCATTCAAAAGTTACTTTACCGATCCCGAACGAGCCGAAGCGGCGATCAAGCTCGTGCTTGGCGAAAAGAAGGTCACTGACTACGAGCTGACAGCATGCTCCCGCGATGGCAAACAGACAGTTGTGTCTTACAACGCGACTACCTTTTACGACCGGGATCGCACGCTGCAGGGGGTGTTTGCTGCGGCGCGCGACGTCACAGAGCGCAAGCGGGTAGAAGTGGAGTTGCGGGAAGCGAAGGCCAACGCCGAGAGCGCGAGCCGGACCAAGTCGGACTTTTTGGCCAGTATGAGCCATGAAATCCAAACGCCGATGAACGCCATTCTCGGCATCGCAGACCTGCTCGCGAAGACTCCTCTTTCTGTGGAGCAAGACAAGTATGTGCAGATCTTTCGCCGCGCTGGCGAAAACCTGCTGCACATCATCAACGACATACTTGATCTCTCCAAGGTTGAAGCTTCGCAGCTTGAAATGGAGCGGACCGGATACTTGTTGAACGATCTGCTGGAAAAAGTGACCGAGATGGTGGCCGTCCGGGCCCATGAAAAAGGTTTGGCACTGGTGCGTGAAATCGCGCCAAATGTGCCGACTGATCTGGTTGGCGACCCCACACTGCTTTGCCAAGTGCTGCTTAATTTGGTTGGCAACGCAATCAAATTCACGGAATCCGGAGAGGTAACTTTACGAGTCACAAGAGATGGCGGCTCCTTTGCCTCCGACGCATTGCGCTTCACCATCTCGGATACGGGCATTGGCATCCCGCTCAAAAAATTAGGTGCCGTGTTTGAACGATTCACGCAAGC
>JANYBR010000109.1 GCA_025360685.1 Pseudomonadota bacterium | reverse complement strand
CTCGGCGGCGACCTTCGGCAGCAGCCGCTTCTTCTGTTCCTCGCTGCCGGCGATCAGCAGCGCTTCGGCAAACAGATAGACGGTCGAGGAAAACGGCACCGGCGCGAGTGCGCGGCCCATTTCTTCCGCGATGACACAGAGTTCCAGATAGCCAAGGCCGAGGCCGCCGTAATTTTCCGGGATCGCGGTTCCCGTCCAGCCCATTTCGGCGATCTGTTTCCACAGACCGGCATCGAAATGTTCCTTGCCCTCGAAAACCTTGCGCACGGTCTTGGTCGTGCACTTCTCGGACAGGAATTTGTGCGCCTGGTCCTTAAGCATCTTCTGATCGTCAGAGAAATCGAAATTCATCGGGCCGCTGCCTCACTCTGTTTATTGTTTAAACCGACGATAGAACACGCAAATGGCTCAAGGCGAGTCCGCCGTCTTAACGCCGACTTAATGCGGTTCGAATAGCCTTACCTTGGGTAAGGACGGGTTCGAAAAATGGCCAAAGCAGTCTTTCACAAGAGTCAGCGCGTCTACGTGAAGCCGGTTGGCACATGGGCCCTCATCGAGCGCGTCGTGCCGCATTGGGCCAAAGGCCTCGAAGAACCGATCCGCGTGCACTACGACGTCAGTCTCGGGCGCGAATTCACCGCGGACGAATTGCAAGCCGAGGAACCGCTGCCCGAAGGCAAGCAGTCCGAAGCCGGGCGATGGCGTCTCGTGCGTCAGCGCAACAAGTGGCAGCCAGAAGTAGATTGCGCGCGTCACCCTTTCCCCGGCACGTATCCCGTAGTGTTCACCGGCGAGACCGACTGGGGTGGCTGGCGAGTGCCCGGCGCAGAATACGATCTCGATCCCGTGAAGATCGAACGCCAGGCGCGCATGATCGCGAGCGTGCCGCGACTGGTTCAGTTCGCAACCGCGCTTGTCGACTGGGCGCGCAAATCGGGTGAAGAGATGCCGACCACGCTGGTCGATCTGGCACACGAGGCGCAGGACGTGCTGACCGCCATCAACGGCGACCGCTGAGCGTCGCGGGTCGACACTGCGCCGGCCAGCGGCGCTGCCTCGGATTTTCAGGGAAAGACTCTCCGAAAAATAGCCAAATCTCCAGGCGAGCCAGATAGCTCACAAAAGCGACCCCCCCCCATCGCGGGTAGCCTAGAAATCACGCCATCCGGATCTTTTACGCAACGTTAAGTTGCCGTGCGCAATATGCACAGCAACTGAGCGCATCTTCTGAGTTGGAGACGGGCGGGACACGGAATTTCAGACGTCGGAGCACGATGTCGATGCTCAAGAATCTATATGGCGAGAAGCGCGTCGCGCGGACGCAGCGGGATCTCAATACCATTCTGGCTGCGCACGAACGCTACGTTGCCTATCAGGGCGGCGTTCGCGCGCAACTCGCGCACTCCACGCTGGACGACCTCAATCTTGCGAACCGGAATTTGACCGAGGCGGACTTTTCCGGTGCATCGCTTGTCGGCGCAAACCTTTGCGGCTCCAATCTCGAACGGGCGATCCTGTACTGCGCCGATCTGCGGGACTGCAATCTGAAGTCGGCGAAGATGACTCGCGCCGACCTGCGGGGTGCGTCGTTCAACGGTGCCAAACTCAGCTTCGCGGTGCTCGATGACGCGGATCTGCGTGCCGCCATGATGATGTATGCGGGAGTGTCCGGCGTCGATGGCACCGGTCAAAGGGCCGGCGGAAGGAGCCATACGCCGTCGGGCGTGGACTTTTCCAACTGCTCGCTAAAAGGCGCCTCCTTTGGCAACGCCAAGCTGGACGGAGCCAATTTCACCGGTGCGTTGCTCCAGGGCGCCAACTTCAAGAGTGCAAAACTCACCAACGTGACATTCAAGAACGCGGTGCTGACCGGCGTCGACTTATCGGAACTGGCGCTGCCGCCCGAGGCGATGCAAGGCTGCATTTGCGACGTCACTCCGCAGGCAGCCGCCAAATCCGATGAGCTGCGTGCCATGCTCGACGCGCACCAGGAGTGGATCACCACGAACGGCGCACGGGGCGCGCCGGCAATTCTGGACGGCGAGGATCTGCGGCCGGTGCACCAGTTGCTCGCCGGACGTCCGCTGACAGGCCTGTCCGCGAAACGGGCCTGCGCGGTCGGGATCGATTTTTCCGGAAGCCAGCTGCAGGCTGCGAAGTTTGAGGGCGCCGATCTTCGCGACGCCAGCTTCTCGAACGCCGACATGCGCGGTGCGTCGCTGAATGGAGCAAGAATCGCGCATGCGAAATTCGACAAGGCCGATCTGCGCCGCCTGATTTTGGCGAACGGAAGCACGCTCGCGACGGATCTGAATGTCGCCGATGCTTCGCCGGAACAATTTTTTGGCGCGGTACTCGACGAGGAACTCGCAGCGCTCGGCGAGGCCGTCGCCGAGGCAAAGATCGCCTAGTCGACGATTCACTAAACCCGAAAACAAAAAAGTCGAGCGCTGCCGCGCGCAAATCTCTGGCTGCGTCAAATCCCGGCGACGGCACTCCGGGCCGCGCGATGGAAGTATGACGTAGCGATCACGATTTCATGCCCGCGATGACTTTCGCTGGACCTCGGCCTATACAGGCGCTCCTCTGCAAGACAGCCACATCAAGGACCCGACCATGCGCACAGAAGAACCGCGCGCCATTAATCTCAAGGACTATCGCGCGCCGGACTATCGCATCGCGACCATCGAACTGGACTTTGTACTCGAGCCGTCAGTGACGCGGGTCAAGGCGACATCGCGGGTGACGCGCACCGGCGCCGCCGCGCCGCTCGTTCTGGACGGCGAGCACTTGAAGCTGCTGTCTGTTTCCATCGATGGCCGCAAACTCGACGAAAGCGCCTATGCGGTGAGCGACGAGCGGCTGACGATCCACGCGCCGCCGGCGGCGTTCACATTGGAGATCGTCACGCAAATCGCGCCGCAGAACAACACGACGCTGTCCGGTCTCTACACTTCGAACGGGATGTTCTGTACGCAATGCGAAGCGGAAGGCTTTCGCCGCATCACATATTTCCTGGACCGGCCGGACAATCTGG